>JACOVA010000094.1 GCA_016177575.1 Betaproteobacteria bacterium | reverse complement strand
GTCGATCGGGCGATGGTGCGCGGCTTGATGGATGCCGTGGGCTATCCGGAGAATCCGTGGCAGATCCTTGCCCGCTAGAGCGAACGCTACTTCAGGTTCTTCAGGTTCATCGCCACCATGGAGAGCTGCATGGTGATCTCCGGGTGGTCCTGCTTTTCCTGGATCCAGGTCAGGGCGGCGATGACGTTGGCGCCGATCTCGGAGGAGGGCATGGTCTCGACACCGGCGAAGCGCGCGCTCAGTTCCTTGAGACCGGCCGCCTCCGCGAGCGCACGCACTTTCACCAGCCGCTCGACGATCCCCTGGCGATCCAGGTTCGTCGGCCAGCGCAGCGTCTCGTTCCCCCCTGCCGCGTCGTCGCTCACGGCCGGGAACCTACCGGCAATCGGGCGGTGTGAATATCGTAAATTCCCGATCTGACAGATCCTGACCCGCTTGCCGACGGACGGCGCCGAATCAGGGACGAACGCCGAACCAGCTGCGACCCGGGGTGCGCAGCGGCGCCGCCAGCTCGGCGAACTCGCACAGCAGCCTGCGCGTGTCGCGCGGGTCGATAATCTCCTCGATATCGTAGCGCTCGGCGCTGCGCAGGGGCGAAGCGAACCTGCGGATGCGGCCCTCGATCTCGGCGCGCTTGGCGGCCGGGTCGGGCGCTGCTTCGATCTCGGCTTTGTACGCCGCCTCCAGTCCCCCTGCGATCGGCAGCGAGCCCCACTCCGCCGAGGGCCAGGCGACGCGCACGCAGTAGCGCGAGGAGTTCTGGTGCAGCGCGCCCGCGACGCCGAACACCTTCCTCACGATCACCGAGCACCACGGCACCGTCGACTGCAGGATCGCGCTCGCCGCGCGCATGCCGGCGCGGATCGTGCCCTCCTGCTCGGCCTGCGGCCCGATCAGGAAGCCCGGGCAATCGACCAGATGCACCACCGGCAGGTGGAAGGTCTGCGCCAGGTCGACGAAGCGCGTGATCTTCTCGGAGGCGCGCGCGGTCCACGCGCCGCCGTACTGCATCGAGTCGCCCGCCATCAGCGCCACCGGCCAGCCGGCGAGGCGCGCGAATCCCGTGATGATCGTGCGGCCCCAGAGCCTGCCCGTCTCGAAGAACGAACCGCGGTCCGCCACCGCGTCGATGATTCTGCGCATCGCGTAGGTCTTGCGCGGATCGCGCGGCACCGCCTCCAGCAGCCAGGCGTCGCTTCTTCCCGGATCATCCTCATTGGGCATTCGCGCGGCCAGCTCATGCACGGACGATGGAAGATAGGAGAGGAACCTGCGCGCGCGCGCGAAGGCGTCGTCTTCGCTTTGCGCTTCGTCGTCCACGGCGCCGTTGCGCGTGTGGATATGGCTGCCGCCGAGCTCGTTCTTCTCGAACCTGCCGTGGGTCCATTCCACCACCGGCGGGCCGGCGACGAACATCTGCGAGCTGCCCTTGACCATCACTGAGTAGTGGCTCGCCACCACGCGCGCCGCGCCCAGCCCGGCCACCGAGCCGAGCGCGAGCGAGACCACCGGCACCGCGGAGAGGTTTTCGGTCCACCAGTCCCACAGGAACGCCTTCGGCATCGGCGAGTGGCCGTGCAGCTCGAGATTCTTCACCGAGCCGCCGCCGCCGGTGCCGTCGACCAGCCGCACCAGCGGCAGCCGCAGGTCCGCGGCCATGCGCTCGACGGCGAGCAGCTTTTCCCGGATGCCGCCGTCGTTGGCGCCGCCGCGCACGGTGAAATCGTCGCCCGCCACCGCCACCGGCCGCCCCTCGATGCGCCCGCGCCCGATGACCAGGTTCGCCGGCGTGAAATCCGCGAGCGCACCGTCGGCGCCGTACTTCGCCACCCCCGCGAGCGCACCGACCTCGTGGAACGATCCGGCATCGAGCAGCCGCTCGATCCTCTCGCGCACGGTGAGCTTGCCGCCGTCGTGCTGGCGCTTCACCTTCTGCGGCCCGCCCATGCGCCGCGCCAGCGCCTCGCGCCGCCGCAGCTCCTCGATTTCCTCTTCCCAGCTCATCGCGCTCAGAGTTTAAGCGCGACCAGGCCCGCCAGCACCGCTGCCGCGCCGCCGAGTCGCTCCTTCAGGTGTCCTTCCCTCAGCAGCCAGGCGCCGATCAAAGCGGCGAAGATCACCGAAGTCTCGCGCAGCGCCGCGACAATCGCCACCGGCGCGCGCGTCATTGCCCAGAGCGCAATGCCGTAGGAAAGTCCCGACAGTGCGGCGCCGGCGAGGCCGCGCCGCCAGTGCGCCGCGGCGTGGCGCAGGAACGCGCGACGCTTGAGCAACAGCACGCCCAAGCCGAAGGGAAGGCCGTTAAAGACGAACAGCCAGACGACATAGCGCTCGGCGCCTTCGGCCACGCGCACCCCGGCGCCGTCGGCGAGCGTGTACAGGCAGATGATCACCGCGTTGGCGATCGCCCACGCGGTAGCGCGCGGCGTCGCGCCGCCCCCCGCCAGGCCCAACGAAAGCACGCCGGCGCAGATCAGCAACACCCCGACCCAGGCGCTCGCGGACAGCGCCTCGCCGAGGAGCAGCCAGGTTCCCAGCGCGGTCATGAGCGGCGCGGCGCCGCGCATGATGGGATAGCCGTGCGAAAGGTCGCCGGCGCGATACGCGCCGGCGAGAGCGACGTAGTAGCCGACGTGCACCAGCACCGAGGTCGCGATAAAGGGCCAGGAAGCCGATGCGGGCGGCGGCACGACCGTGAGCAGCGCCAGCGCGAGGCCGCTGCCGAAGAGCGCCACCAGGGCTGTATCCAGCAGCGGATCGGGGCCCGACTTGACGAGCGCATTCCATGCCGCGTGCATCAGCGCCGCAGCGAGCACCGCAAACGTAACGCCTAGCGTCAGCTCCAAGGGGAACGCATGCCGGATTGGCTTTGGGTCTATTATCGCCGCATGCGCCGCACGCCGCTTTTCGATGCGCACCGGGCCGCGGGCGCGAAGATGGTGGAGTTCGCCGGCTGGGAAATGCCGCTGCACTACGGCTCGCAGATCGAGGAGCACCATGCGGTGCGCCGCGACAGCGGCGTGTTCGACACTTCCCACATGCTCGCGCTCGACGTCGAAGGCGACGGCGCGCGCGCGGGCGGGAACGGCGCCTGCGCTCTGCTGCGCCGTGCGCTCGCCAACGACGTCGAGCGCCTGCGCGCGCCGGGCAAGGCGCTGTACTCGTGCATGCTCGCCGAGGACGGCGGCGTGATCGACGACCTGATCGTCTATCGGCTCGCCGACGAGCGCTACCGGATCGTCCTCAACGCCGCGACGGCCGACGCCGACCTGGCGTGGCTCGAGGCGCTGCGCCCGCAAGGCGTCGCGCTGCGGCCGCGGCGCGACCTGGCGATGCTCGCCGTGCAGGGTCCGCGCGCCAGGGACCGGTGCTGGGCCGCGCTGCCCGGGCTGCGTGCGGCAAGCGAGCGGCTGGAGAGGTTTTCCTCTGTAGAGGCAAATGGAACGTTCATGGCGCGTACTGGCTACACCGGCGAAGACGGGTTCGAGCTGCTGCTGCCCGCGGCGCGCGCCGAGGACGCCTGGCGGCGCCTGCTCGCTGCGGGCGTGTCGCCCTGCGGGCTCGGCGCGCGCGACACGCTGCGCCTGGAGGCCGGAATGAACCTCTATGGCCAGGACATGGACCGCGGCGTGACGCCGCTCGAGTGCGGCCTGGCGTGGACGGTGGCGCTCGCCGGGCCGCGCGCGTTCATCGGCAGGGAAGCGCTGCTGATCCGCGTTCCCGCGCAGCGCATGCTCGGCCTGGTGCTCGAGGAACGCGGCGGCGTGCTGCGCGCGCACCAGCCG
>JACOVA010000088.1 GCA_016177575.1 Betaproteobacteria bacterium | reverse complement strand
CGAAGAAGCCGCGTTCCTTCGTCTCTTCCTCCACGGGTTTCTTCGGCTGTGGCTTCACTTCGTCCTTCACTTCTTCCTTCGCCTCGGCGGGCGCGCCGGGCGTGATCCGGTCGAGGAGCCTGCCGAAAAAGCCGCGTTCCTTCTTCTCGTCGGCGGGCTTCGCTTCCTCTTCCTTGGGCGCGCTCGCGGCTTCCGGCTTGGCCTCGGGCTTGTCGCTCCCGGCGCTCCAGTTCTGCTGCGCCGGGGGCGGGGCGTCCGGTTTCGGCAGTTCGGCGGCCGCCTTCGCCTCGGCGGCCGGCTTCGGTTCGGCCGCAGTCTTCGCCTCCGCGGCCGGCTTCGGCTCGGTCCCCGGGGCCGGCAGCAGATCGCCGATGACGCGCGCCAGCTTGCCGTCTTCGAACACCACCGACAAGTTGCGCTGCTCGCGCTTGCCGTTCGGCAGCTCGCGATAGAAGATGTAGTCCCAGCGGTCGGCGTGGAAGATGTCGGTGACCAGCGGCGTGCCGAGCACGAAGCGGACCTGCTCGCGCGTCATGCCGGGCTTGAGCTGGGCCATCATCTCCGGGGAGATGAAGTTGCCCTGCTGGATGACCATCCGGTAGGGCGTCACGCCGGGCACCTTCGGTATTTCGACCGACTTGCAGCCGGCGAGCAGTGCGAGCAGCGCGAGCAGCCAAGTCAGCGGGAATGAGCGGGACATAAGTCCTATAATGATAATCGATGGGTACCGCCCAGAGCCTCAAGGAAATCGGCCTCAAGGCGACCCTGCCGCGGCGCAGGATCCTCGAGCTGTTCGAGACGAGCAAGGTGCGCCATCTGTCGGCCGAGGACGTGTACAAGGCGCTGCTCGCCGAAGGCATGGACGTCGGTCTTGCCACCGTCTACCGCGTCCTCACGCAGTTCGAGCAGGCCGGGCTGCTCGCGCGCCAGCACTTCGAGACCGGCAAGGCGGTGTTCGAGCTCAACCAGGGCGGGCACCACGATCACCTGGTGTGCCTGCAGTGCGGCCGGGTCGAGGAGTTCTACGACGGCGAGATCGAGAAGCGGCAGAACGAGATCGCGCGCGACCGCGGCTTCGAGCTGCGCGGACATTCGCTCGCCATGTACGCCGACTGCACCAAGCAGGACTGCCCCTTCAGGAAGGCATTGGGCTAGCGGGCGTCGAGCAGCTCGGCGGCGTGGCGCCGGGCGGTGGCTGCCGATCCGCCCAGCATGCGCGCCAGCTCCTCGATGCGCGCCGCGCGGCCGAGCCTGGTGACGCTGCAGCCGATCCTGCCGCGGCTGCTGGTCCTCGTCACCGACCATTGATCGTCACCCTGGGCGGCGACCTGCGGCAGGTGCGTGACGCATAGCACCTGGCGCTCGCGCCCGAGCTTGTTGAGCGAGCGCCCCACCGTTTCCGCCACCGCGCCGCCGATTCCGGAGTCGACCTCGTCGAATACCAGCGTGCCTACCGGCGACTCTCTTGCCGCCACCAGCTGGATCGCCAGGCTGACGCGCGAGAGCTCGCCGCCCGAGGCGACCTTGGCCAGCGGCCGCAAGGGCAGGCTCGGGTGCGAGGCGACCTCGAATTCGACTTCCTCCGCGCCCGTGCTGCCCGGCTCGCGCAACGCCCTGAGCGAGATCGAAAAGCGCCCGCCCGCCATCGCCAGGCCCTGCATCGCCTGCGTCACCTCGCGCCCGAGCGCCAGCGCCGCGCCTTTGCGCTTCGCCGAGAGCCGCTTCGCCGCCGCGCCGTAGTTCTCCGCGGCCGCGGCGGTCTCGCGCTGCAGCGCCTCCGGGCTCGCGGCGAGCTCGAGCTCCTTGAGCCGGAGCGCGAGCTGCCCGGCCAGCTGCGGAAGCTCGGGCGGCCTGACGCGGTGCTTGCGCGCCGCCGCGTGCAGCGCCTCGATGCGGCTCTCGGCCTCGCGCAGCGCCTCGGGGTCCAGGTCGATGCGCGAGGCGTAACCGCGCAGCTCGCGCGCCGCCTCCGCAGCCTGCGCCTCCGCGGACTCGAGCATGGCGACGATCGCGGCGAGCCGCGCGTCGTGCTCCGACAGCGCGCGCAGCCGGCTCGCGACCGCCGACAGCTGCGGCAGGCAGGCGCCGTCGGCCTCGGACAACGCCTCGAGCGAGGACTGCGCGCCCGCGAGCAGGCTCGAGCCGTGCGCGAGCCGCTGGTGCTGCGCCGCGAGCGCGTCCCATTCATCGTCCTTCAGGGCGAGCCTTTTCAGCTCCGCGACCTTGTCCGCGAGCTCGGTGCGCTCGGACTCGCGCCGCGCGAACTGCTGCTCGGCCTCGAGCGCAAGCGCCTCCAGCCTCTGCCACGCCCGCCAGGCCTCGGCGCAGGCGCGCGCCTGCTCCTGCGCCCCGGCATGCGCGTCGAGCAGCTCGCGCTGCGCCGCCGGGCGCAGCAGCGACTGGTGCTCGTGCTGGCCGTGGATGTCGACCAGGTGCTCGCCCACGGCCTTCAGCTGCGCGAGCGTCGCGGCATGGCCGTTGACGAAGCAGCGCGAGCGGCCGGAGCGGTCGATGGTGCGCCGCAGGATCAGCGTCCCGGGATCGCCTTCGAGGCCCGCGTCCGCGAGCATCTTCTCCAGCCGGGCTTTATTCCTGATTTCGAATTCACAGGACAATTCGGCCCGCTCCGCCCCCTCGCGCACCACTGCGGCGTCGCCGCGACCGCCGACCAGCAGCTCGATGGCGTCGACCAGGATCGACTTGCCGGCACCGGTCTCGCCGCTGAGCACCGTGAAGCCGGCGCCGGTCTCGAGCTCGACGCGCTCGAAAATCACGAAATCCCGCACTGCCAGCGCGCGCAGCATCAGTCTTCCGGCCGGCTCCCCATCGCCTTGCTCCAGCGCAGCTTCTCGCGCAGCATGGTGAAATAGCTGTAGCCGGGCGGATGCACGAAGCGGATCGAGTCCGCCGAGCGTTTCAGCGCCAGCCGGTCGCCTTCGTGCATGTCGGTGAGCGCGAAGCCGTCGAAATGGGCGCGCGCGTCGAGCGCGCGCACCAGCCCGATCTCGATCTCGCTGCGGTCGCTCACGCTCACCGGGCGCGCCGACAGCACGTGGGGATTGAGCGGCACCAGCGCGAACGCGGCCACCGTCGGCTGCAGGATCGGCCCCTGCGCCGAGAGCGCGTAGGCGGTCGAGCCGGTGGGCGTGGCCACGATGACGCCGTCGGCGCGCAGCGTGTAGACGTACTCGCCGTTGATGCGCAGCTCGAACTCGATCAGGCGCGCCTGCGAGCCCTTGGTCAGCACCGCCTCGTTGAGCGCCACGGTGCGCAGCAGCGACCTGCCGTCGCGCAGGATCTCGGCCTCGAGCAGGGCGCGCTCCTCGACCGAGTGGCGGCCCTCCAGGATCGCGCCCACCGAATCGTTCATCTCGCCGAGAGCGATGTCGGTCATGAAGCCCAGGCGCCCCTGGTTGACGCCGGCGAGCGGCACGCGGTGGCGCACCAGGTTGCGCGCCGCCGCGAGCATGGTGCCGTCGCCGCCGACCACGATCGCCAGGTCGGCGCCGCGGCCGATCTCCTCGTAGCTGGCCACCTTCCCGCCGCCGTCGCCGACGCTGGCCGCCGTCTCGCGCTCGACCATCACCTCGCAGCCGCGCTGGCGCAGCAGCTCGCGCAGCGTGCGCAGCGACTGTGCGATCTCGGCGGTCTGCTTGCCGATCAGTGCGACGCGTCGAAAGGCGGGCTGCATTGCTCGGATTCTAACTGCTATGTGTAGAATCTCCCTATGCTGGACAGGCGCGCACAGATCCTGCTCAAGACGCTGATCGAGCGCTACATCGCCGAGGGTCAGCCGGTCGGTTCGCGCACCCTTTCGCGCTATTCCGGGCTCGACCTGTCGCCGGCCACGATCCGCAACGTCATGTCGGACCTCGAGGAGATGGGCCTGATCTCGAGCCCGCACACCTCCGCGGGGCGCGTGCCGACGCCGCTCGGCTACCGCTTCTTCGTCGATACGCTGCTGGTGGTCAAGCAGCTCGGCTCGGGCGAGCTGCACCAGATCGAGGACCAGCTGCATCCGGACAATCCGCAGCGCGTGATCCACGCCGCCTCGCAGCTGCTGTCGCAGCTGAGCAGCTTCGCCGGCGTCGTGATGACCCCGCGCCGCCGCGCCCTCACTTTCCGGCAGATCGAGTTCCTGCGCCTGTCGGAGAAGCGCATCCTGCTGATCGTCGTCACCCCGGAGGGAGACGTGCAGAACCGGATCCTGTTCACGGGGCGCGACTATTCGCCCGCGGAGCTGGTATCGACGGCCAACTTTATCAACCAGAATTATTCCGGGCACAGCTTCGAGGAGATCCGCAGCCGCCTGCACGAGGAGCTGCGCGAGCTGCGCCAGGACATGATCGCGCTCATGAGCGCCGCGCTCGAGGCGAGCAACCAGGCCGTCGCCGAGGGCAACCAGCAGTACGTGATCTCGGGCGAGCGCAACCTGCTCGTGGTGCACGACCTGTCGCAGGACATGAGCCGGCTGCGCCAGCTGTTCGAGCTGTTCGAGCAGAAGACCTCGCTGGTGCAGATCCTCGATCTGTCGCTGCGCGGCGAGGGCGTGCAGATCTTCATCGGCGGCGAGTCCGGCGTCTCGGCGCCCGACGAGGTGAGCGTCGTCACCTCGCCCTACAAGGTGGACGGCGAGGTGGTCGGCACGGTGGGAGTGATCGGGCCGACGCGCATGGCCTACGACCGCGTGGTGCCGATCGTCGACATCACGGCCAAGCTGCTCTCGAGCGCGCTGAGCCAGCCGTAGCCCGGTCGCCCTGAACGGAGTTCTCCTCGTCAACCTCGGCACGCCCGCGGCGCCGACCGCCGCCGCGGTGCGGCGCTATCTCGCCGAGTTCCTCGCCGACCCGCGCGTGGTCCGCCTGCCGCGCCTGCTCTGGCTGCCGATCCTGCACGGCATCGTGCTCAGGACAAGGCCCGCGCGCAGCGCAAAGAGATATCAGGCGATCTGGACCGCAGAGGGTTCGCCCTTGGCACTGCATACGCAGCGGCAGGCGGTTTTGCTAAGAGCATTTCTTTCAAAACAAGATATCAGCGTCGAGTACGCTATGCGTTATGGCGAGCCGACGATCCGATCCGGACTCGATAAGCTTTCCGGCAGCGAGAAGATCGTCGTGCTGCCGCTCTATCCGCAGTATTCCGGCAGCACGACCGGCAGCGTGCGCGACGCGGTCGGCGGCGGCGTGCCGATGATCGATGGCTTCCACGACCACCCGGCTTACATTGGCGCGCTTGCCGCGTCGGTGCGCGAGCAGTGGCAGCAGCATGGCGAGCCCGATGTGCTGGTGATGAGCTTTCACGGCTTGCCGCTGCGCGAGATCGAGCGCGGCGATCCCTATTTGCGCCAGTGCATGCACACCGCGCAACTGCTCGCCCGCGCGCTCGGCCTGGCGAAGGAGCGCTTCCGGGTCGGCTTCCAGTCGCGCTTCGGCGCCGCCGCCTGGATCAGGCCCTACACCGCGACGATCCTGCGGCAGCTGGGCGCCGAGCGCACCCGGCGCGTGCACGTGGCCTGCCCGGGCTTCGTCGCCGATTGCCTGGAGACGCTCGAGGAGATCGCCATCGAGGGCAGGCAGACCTTCCTCGAGACGGGCGGCGGGGAATTCCGCGCCCTGTCCTGCCTGAACGAGCACGCGGCATGGATCGATGCCATGGCGCGCATCGTGCGCGAGCACGGCGCGCTGCCGGCACGGCCGTAATGCGGGACGCCGCACCCCGGTTTGCGCCGCAACCCGCTCAGACCTTGAACAGCGATGGCAGCCACAGGCTGACCACGGGCGCAGCGATGATCAGCGCCACGCGCACCCCGTCCGAGATGAGAAACGGCACCACACCCTTGAAGGTCTCGATCATCGGCACGTCGCGCGCCATCGAGTTGATGACGAAGACGTTGAGGCCGACCGGCGGCGTGATCAGCCCGACCTCGACCACGATCAGCGCGATGACGCCGAACCAGATCTTCACGTCCTCCGGATCCATGCCGAAATCCAGCCCGGCGATGATGACCCAGAACACCGGGACGGTGAGCAGGATCATCGACAGCGAATCCATGACCATGCCGAGCAGGAAGAACAGCAGCACCATCCCGAGCAGGACGCCGAGCGGCGACAGCCCCGAGTGCGCGAAGTAGCGGGCCGCCAGCTGGGTGACTTCCGAGAAGCCCAGGAAGGCGTTGAAGATGGCCGCGCCCAGCAGGATCAGGAAGATGAAGCCGCTGATCTGCGCGGTCTCGAGCAACGCCTCGAAGAGGCCCTGGCGGCGCATGCCGCCACGCATGACCGCGAGCAGGAAAGTGCCGACGCAACCGACGCCGGCCGCTTCGCTCGGCGTGAAAAAGCCGACGTAGATCCCGCCCAGGACCAGGAGGAAGATCACCATCACCGGCCAGATGTCGAGCAGGGCCTGCCAGCGCTCGCGCGCGCTCGCACGTTCGCCCGCCGGACCCGCCGAGGGGTTGATGCGCACCACGATGGCGATCGCCGCGATGTAGCCCAAGGCGGCCAGGATTCCGGGAATGAACGCCGCCAGGAACAGCGTCGCGATGTTGGCTTCCACGATGATCGCGTACACGACCAGTACCACCGAGGGCGGGATCAAGATGCCGAGCGTCCCGCCCGCCGCAAGCGCCCCGGTGGCGAGCGCTCCGGAGTAGTTGTAGCGGCGTAGCTCCGGCAGCGCGACCTGGCCCATGGTGGCGGCGGTCGCAAGCGAGGAGCCGGCGATGCAGCCGAAGCCGGCGCAGCCGCCGATTGCCGCCATGGCGATGCCGCCGCGGAAATGCCCGAGCCAGACGTTGGCGGCGCGAAACAGCGCCGTGCTCATCCCTGCCTTGGCGGCGAACTGCCCCATGAGGACGAACAGCGGAATGATCGCCAGGCCGAAATTGCTGAACTGCCAGTACATGGCGGTCTTTAGATAGGCGAGCAGCGCCACGTCGCCAGCGATGACCACGTACCCGGTCATGCCGACCGCGATCATGGCCACCGCTATGGGGATGCGCAGCGCGAGCAGGACGAGCAGGACGACAAACCCGATCGCGCCGATTGCCAGCCCGCTCATGCTGCGGCTCCCCGTCCTCGGTGCGCCGGCCTACTCGAAACGGCCGGCACGCATCTCGCGAATGCTCCGCCAGAGCGTGTACAGGCACACCGCAAGCAGCAGCGCGAGGCTCAGGACTGCGGCGGGAAAGCTCCACCAGCGCGGGACGCTGAGGATCATGGTCGTCTCGCCCGCGTTGTAGATGTCCAGCGAACCGAGGCTGTGGCGCCACAGCAGCAGCGCCACGATCACCGTGAACATGAGATTGCCGATCGCGTCGAAGAACGCTTTGGCGCGCACCGGCGCGCGCGCCATGAAGAAATCCACGATCACGTTGCCGCGCACCATCTGGCAGTAGGGCAGAAACGTGAACACGGCGACGCTCAAGCCGATCTCGACCAGCTCGAAATCGCCCGGGATCGGCGCGCGCAAGAAGGAGCGCCCGGTGACGCTCACCGCGATCATCGCCGCCATGAGCGCGAGCACGCAGCCGCCCGCAAGCGCGACGATGCGCGTCACGTCGAAAAGCAGCCGGCCCACCAAATCGGCGGGCCGGCCGATGCTTGCTGCCTGTTCCGTCATTCCCGCGGCTGGACTGCGCGCCGTCAAACGGCGTGCCGCAGGCTACTTCGAGTACTTCGTGATCAGCGTCTGCGCGTCCCTCAGCAGCTCGTCGCCGTTGAATCCCTTGGCTTTCATGTCGGCGACCCACTGGGCGAGCGCCGGCTTGGCCAGCTCCCTCATCCTCGCCACCTCGGCGGGCGGGATCTGCAGGAACTTGTTCTTGTCCTTCGAGGCCATCACCTTTTGACCGCCGATCTCGATCTGGTCCCAGTTCTTGCCCGCCGTCGGCGCGAGGTTGCGGCCGGAGTTGGCGTCGATGACCTTCTTCAGATCGGCCGGGAGCTTGGCATAGCTCGCCTTGTTCATCAGGAACGCGAACATCGAGGTGTTCATCCTGGGCTGAGGCCCCGAGAGCGTGACGAAGTAGGTCGCCAAGTCCTGCATTTTCTGCGACGGCGCGATTTCGTAAGGCAGCATCGTGCCGTCGATCACGCCCTTCGCCATGGCCGGGCCGACCTCCGGCACCGGCATGCCGAGCGGCACCGCGCCAAGCGTCTTCAAGAACAGCGCGCCGGCCGAGGTCGCGGTGCGGATCTTAAGGCCCCTGAAGTCCTCGACCTTTTGTACCGCCTTTTCGCGCATCATGAAGAGCGAGCCGCCGTGCGCGTGCAGCAGCAGGACGTGGTAGTCCTTGTACTCGTCCTTCAGGTGCTTGTCGGCGAAATCCTGGATTGCCATCGTCGTCGCCTCGGCGCTGGTGTGCAGGAACGGCAACTCGAACACCGATGATTTCGGAAAGCGGCCGGCCGTGTAGCCCGGCAAGGTCCAGACGATGTCCACGACGCCGTCGCGCGCCTGGTCGACCAGCTGCGGCGGCGTGCCGCCCAGCGTCATGGGGCCGAAGAAGCCGACCTTGAGCTTTCCGCCCGACTCCTTGGCGAGCTTTTCGGTCCAGGGGATCAGGAAGGTTTTGGGCGGCGCAGCCACCGGCGGAAGCAGCGTATGCAGACGCAGGCTGAACTCTTGCGCAGCCGCGGGTATCGCGCTGACGGCGAATGCGCCGATCAGCGCCAGCTTGATTGTTCTGTGCATTTGACCCTCCTCCACGAGGATTGCCGCGCGCCCCAGGCCAGGCCGCGCAACTTCCTCCTCCCGGGGTGAAGCATACCGCATTAGCCTCGATCGAGGGCCGCCGCGCCGTCCTGAGCGCTCAGACCAGGTAGCTCGAGTAGTCCCTGGGCGCGACCCGGTGCAGCGCGGGGTCGAAGCGCCGCTGCGCCAGCTCCTCCCAGGGAAGGTCGTGCACCGACGCCTCGGCCATGGGGATGCGGTACTTGCGCAGGAACTCGCCGAGCGCCGCGGCGACCCGCTGGTGGCGCAGCGCGAGCTTCCGCCTTCGCGCCTCCTCGTCGTCGAGGTAGCCGACGTTGGCGTCCCTGTCGTGGTAGGCAAAGGCGCGCCGCTCGAGCGCGACGCGGAAGCCGGCGATGCGCGCGCGCAGTCCGAAATCGCCGTCGCCGTAATAGCCGCGAAAGCGCGTATCGAAGGTGCCGATGCGCTCGATGACCGGCCGCGCGACCAGGAACGCGTCGCCGACCAGGAATCGATCGTCGAGCAGCGGGCTCGCCCGGTTGCGGGCGGCCACCTCCTCGGCAAAGGCGAAGTACGCCTCGCGGGTCTCGCAGCCGTGCATCGGCACGTTATGGGCGGCCGAGCCGTTGTCGACGAAGTTGGAGCAGCCGCGCAGGATGCCGCAGTCCGGGTGCGCCGCCGCCGTGGCGAGAATCTCCCGCAGGTAAGCGGGCGAGGCGTAGACGTCGTTGGAGAGGAAAATCAGCCGCTCGCCGCGCGCGTGCGACAGGAACGCGTTCACGCTCTCGCAATACTCGAGATTGCGCGTGAAGCTGAAGATGCGGGTGTTGGCGTGCCAGTCGCGCGCCTGGCGAAAGATCGCCAGCGTGTCATCGGGCGAGTGGTCGTCGACCAGCAGCAGCTCGAAGTCGCCCGTTGCGCTGGCGAACAGCGCGTCGAGCGCCCGCCACGTGGTAGCGGAATTGCCGTGGGCCGCCATGCCCACGGACACCGAGGCGGGCAGTCGCGCCGTCCCGGGGGCCCGGCGCAGCCGCTTCAGAAGCTGCGCAAGCAATTGCATCTCCTTGTTCAAAAAGACAAATAATCTTCCCTCAGGGGCTTGAAACCGACTGGCTCGCCCCAATTCAAACGCCTTGTATGTCTGAATCTAACCCCGAAACCCGAGCAGCCGAAGGCAGCCCCGCCTCCGCCGAGGAGAAGACCCTCGACAAGCTACTGGCCGAAGCGCAGGCGCGCATCGAGGAGCAGCGCGAGGCCTGGATGCGCGCGGTCGCGGAGGCCGACAACACGCGCAAGCGGGCGCGCGCCGACGTCGCTGCCGCGCACAAGTACGGCGTCGAGCGTTTCGCCGAAACCCTGCTGCCCGTGATGGACAGCCTTGAGACAGCGCTGCAGGCGAAGGACGTGAGCGCGATCGAGCTGACGTACCGCCAGTTGAAGGCGTCACTCGAAAAAGCAAGCATCAGGGAGATCAACCCGGGGCCCGGAGAGCGATTCGATCCCCACGTTCACCAGGCTATGGCGGCCGTCGAGTCCGCGGCGGAGCCGAATACCGTGGTCGAAGTCATGCAGAAGGGCTACAGCCTGCACGACCGGGTACTGCGCCCGGCGCTCGTCACGGTCGCGAAGGCGGTTGAAAGCGGCCCGGGAAACCCCATATCGGACACAGGGTTAGACTCGAACTGAAGGAAACGACATGGCAAAGATCATCGGCATCGACCTCGGCACCACCAATTCCTGCGTAGCGATCATGGAGGGCGGCAAGCCCAAGGTGATCGAGAACTCGGAGGGCTCGCGCACCACCCCGTCGGTCGTCGCCTACACCGACGACGGCGACATCCTGGTCGGCGCGCCGGCCAAGCGCCAGGCGGTGACCAACGCCAAGCACACCTTCTACGCCGTCAAGCGGCTGATCGGGCGCAAGTTCGAGGAGAAGGAAGTACAGAAGGACATCGGCCTGATGCCCTACAAGATCGCCAGGGCCGACAACGGCGACGCGTGGATCGAGGAGCGCGACAAGAAGCTCGCGCCGCAGCAGATCTCGGCCGACGTCCTGCGCAAGATGAAGAAGACCGCCGAGGACTACCTGGGCGAGGAAGTCACCGAGGCCGTGATCACGGTGCCGGCCTACTTCAACGACTCGCAGCGCCAGGCGACCAAGGACGCCGGCCGCATCGCGGGGCTGGAGGTCAAGCGCATCATCAACGAGCCGACCGCGGCTGCGCTTGCCTTCGGGCTGGACAAGAAGGAAGGCAAGGACCGCAAGATCGCGGTCTACGACCTCGGCGGCGGAACGTTCGACATCTCGATCATCGACATCGCGGCGGTCGAGGGCGAGCACCAGTTCGAGGTGCTCTCGACCAACGGCGACACCTTCCTCGGTGGCGAGGACTTCGACCAGCGGCTGATCGACCATGTCGTGGAGGAGTTCCGCAAGCAGAGCGGCGTCGACCTGGCCAAGGACTCGATCGCGCTGCAGCGGGTGAAGTCGTCCGCCGAGCGCGCCAAGATCGAGCTTTCCTCGAGCCAGCAGACCGAGATCAACGAGCCTTACATCGCCATGTCGGGCGGCGCGCCGCAGCACCTGACGATGAAGATCACGCGCGCGAAATTCGAGTCACTGGTGGACGACCTGATCCAGAAGACGATCGAGCCCTGCCGCATCGCGATCAAGGATGCGGGCGTCAAGGTCTCCGACATCCAGGACGTGATCCTGGTGGGCGGCATGACGCGCATGCCCAAGGTGATCGACAAGGTGCGCGAGTTCTTCGGCAAGGAGCCGCGCAAAGACGTCAACCCGGACGAGGCGGTGGCGGTGGGCGCGGCGATCCAGGCGGGCGTGCTCAAGGGCGACGTCAAGGACGTGCTGCTGCTCGACGTCACGCCGCTGTCGCTCGGCATCGAGACGCTGGGCGGCGTCATGACCAAGCTGATCCAGAAGAACACCACCATCCCGACCAAGGCGCAGCAGGTGTTCTCGACCGCGGAGGACAACCAGACCGCGGTGACGATCCACGTGCTGCAGGGCGAGCGCGACATGGCGAGCGGCAACAAATCGCTCGGCCAGTTCAACCTGGCTGACATCCCGCCGTCGCCGCGCGGCCTGCCGCAGATCGAGGTCACCTTCGACATCGACGCCAACGGCATCCTGCACGTCACCGCCAAGGACAAGGCGACCAGCAAGGAGGCGAAGATCAAGATCCAGGCGGGCTCCGGCCTGACCGAGGAGGAGATCAAGCGCATGGTGAAGGACGCCGAGGCGCACGCCGAGGAGGACCGCAAGGCGCTCGAGCTCGTCAACGCGCGCAACCAGTGCGAGGCGCTGGTGCACTCGATCCGCAAGTCGCTCAAGGACTACGGCGACAAGCTGGAAGCGGGCGAGAAAGACAAGATCGAGACCGCGCTCAAGGAAGCTGAATCGGTCTTGAAATCAGAAGATAAAACAGAGATCGATGCGAAAGCCCAGGCGCTCGCGCAGGCGGCGCAGAAGCTCGGCGAGAAGGTCTACGCCGAGGCGCAGGCCAAGCAGGAGCAGGCCGCGCAGGAGGCCGGCGGCGAGGCCAAGAGCGGCGGGGAGGCGAAGCAGGACGACGGCAACGTGGTCGACGCCGAGTACACCGAGGTCAAAGACAAGAAAACCGGCTAAGCCCGGAGAAAGCTGCGCGTGGCGAAGCGCGACTACTACGAAGTGCTCGGCGTAAACCGGGACGCCTCAGAGGAAGACATCAAGAAGGCGTACCGCAAGCTCGCCATGAAGTGGCATCCGGACCGCAATCCGGACAATCCGAAAGCCGAGGAGCACTTCAAGGAGGCGAAGGAAGCCTACGAGGTGCTCACCGACGCGCACAAGCGCTCGGCGTACGACCAGTTCGGGCATGCGGGCGTCGACGCGGGCGCGGCGGCCGGCGCGGGCGCGGGCTTCGGCGGCGCCGGCTTCGGCGACATCTTCAGCGATATCTTCGGCGAGATCTTCGGCGGCGCGCGCGGCGGGCGCTCCAGCGTGTTCCGCGGCGCCGACCTGCGCTACAACCTCGAGATCGCGCTCGAGCAGGCAGCGCACGGCTTCGAGACCAAGATCCGCATCCCTACGCTGGCGGAGTGCGCCATCTGCCACGGCACCGGCGCCAAGCCCGGCACCCAGCCGCAGACCTGCACCACCTGCCGCGGCGCCGGCCAGGTGCGCGTTTCGCAGGGCCCGTTCTCGATCGCGCAGACCTGCCCGCGCTGCCACGGCAGCGGCAAGATGATCGCCCATCCCTGCACCGCCTGCGGCGGCGCCGGCCGCGTCAAGCACCAGAAGACGCTGCAGGTGAAGGTCCCGGCGGGCGTCGACGAAGGCGACCGGGTGCGCCTCTCGGGCGAGGGCGAAGCGGGCGTGAACGGCGGGCCGCCGGGCGACCTCTACGTCCAGGTGCACCTCAAGCCGCACCCGGTGTTCCAGCGCGACCACGACGACCTGCATTGCGAGATGCCGGTTTCGTTCGCCGCCGCGGCGCTCGGCGGGGACATCGAGATCCCGACGCTCGACGGCAGCGCGCGCATCAAGGTGCCGGCCGAGACCCAGAGCGGCAAGACCTTCCGCCTGCGCGGCAAGGGCATCAAGGGCGTGCGCAGCCACCTTCCCGGCGACCTGTTCTGCCACGTCGTGGTAGAGACGCCAGTCAACCTCACGCCGCGCCAGCGCGAGCTCCTGCAGGAGTTCGAGACGATCAGCCTGCGCGACAGCGCGCGCCACAACCCGCGCGCCAAGGGCTGGCTCGATATGGTGAAGGAGTTCTTCGAGGGCTAGGAGCCGCTGAAGCGCGGCGGTCGCTTCTCGACGAACGCCGTGACACCTTCGACCAGATCGTCCGAGGCCATGCAGTCGGCGACCCCCACGCCCTCGGCCTGCAGCTGGCTCTCGAGCGTGTTGCCGATCGAGCTCTCGAACAGCCGCTTCATGTGCGCGTAGGCCCGCGCCGGGCCGGCGGCGAGGCGCTTGGCGAGCTTGTCGGTTTCTTCTTCCAGCGCGGCAACCGGAACAACCTTGTTGACGAGCCCCAGCCGCAGCGCTTCCTGCGCGCTGAAGCGCTCACCCAGCAGCGCGAGCTCCATCGCTTTCCTGCGCCCCACGATGCGCGGCAGGGTGTAGGTGGAGGAGCCGTCGGGCGAGAGCCCGATGTGGCAGTAGGCGAGGGTGAAGAACGCGTCCTCGGCGGCGATTGCCAGGTCGGCGAGCATCATCAGGCTCATGCCGAAGCCGGCGACCGCGCCGCGGATCGACGCGATGATCGGCTGCGGCGCGCGGCGCATCTTGTAGGCGAGCAGGTGCAGCTGGTGCACGCTCCTCTCGGTGTCGGCGCGCCGCTCGGCGGCCGGCTTGGTGCGATTCGCATAAAACTTCTTCACGTCGCCGCCCGCCATGAAATGCTCGCCCTGGCCGCGGATCACGAAGCAGCGCACCGCGGCGTCGTGCTCGCCCTCGGTGAACATCGCATCGAGCGAGCGCACCATCTCGTCGGAGAGCGCATTGCGCGCCTGCGGCCGGTTGAGGGTCGCGGTGACCACGCCGCCTTGCTTCTCGATGATGACGTCTGCCATGAGCTTCTCCTTGGAAAATCGGGGTCAGAGCCGGATTAAACCCGATCGATCTATTTGCGCCGCCAGGTCGTGCCGTTGGGGCCGTCCTCAAGAATCACGCCTGAGGCCTCGAGCTCACCGCGGATCCTGTCGGCCTCGCTGAAGTTTTTCTGCCTGCGCGCCGCCAGCCGCGCCTCGATCTTCTCCACAACCTCCTGTTCCGAAGGCACCGCTCCGGGTCCGGCCTGCAGGAATTCCTCCGGCGTGCGCTGCAACAGGCCGAGCACGCCGCCAAGCGCCTTCAGCTGCGACGCAGCCTTTGCGTCTCCACTGAATGCCTGATTGGCAAGTGCGTGAAGCTCGGCGACCGCTTCGGCGGTGTTGAAGTCGTCGTCCATCGCATCCTTGAAGCGTTTGGCGTGCGCTTCGCTCCAGTCGACGGGCCCGGCTGCGGCAGATGAGGATTTCAACGCCGTGTAGAGACGCGTCAACCCGGCTTTCGCGTCCTCCATGTTGGCGTCCGAGTAGTTGAGCGGGCTGCGGTAGTGCGAGCGCACGAGGAAAAAGCGGACGACCTCGGCATCGAATTTCTTCAGGATTTCGCGGATGGTGAAGAAATTGCCGAGCGATTTCGACATCTTCTCCTCGTCCACGCGCACGAAGCCGTTGTGGATCCAGTACTTGACGAACGGCTTGCCGTTGGCGCCCTCGGACTGCGCGATCTCGTTCTCGTGGTGCGGGAACTGCAGGTCCTGGCCGCCGCCGTGGATGTCGAAGGTTTCCCCTAATAACGCGCAACCCATCGCCGAGCATTCGATGTGCCAGCCCGGCCGCCCCTCGCCCCAGGGCGAGGGCCAGGCCGGCTCGCCCGGCTTGGCGTGCTTCCAGAGCACGAAGTCGAGCGGATCGTGCTTGCCCGCTGCCGGCTCGACGCGCCCGCCGGCGCGCAGCTCGTCGAGCGACTTGCCCGAGAGCCTGCCGTAGGCGGGGAACTTGCGCACCGCGAAGTTGACGTCGCCGTCGCCGGCCTTGTAGGCGAGCGCCTTGTCCTCGAGACGCCGGATCATCTCGAGCATCTGCGGCACGTAGCCGGTGGCGCGCGGCTCATGGTCCGGCTTCTCGACGCCGAGCGCGCCGATGTCCTCGTCGGCGGCGGCAATGAAGCGCTCGGTCAGCGCGCCGATCGGTTCGCCGTTCTCGGCGGCGCGCTTGATGATCTTGTCGTCGATATCGGTGATATTTCGCACATAGATCACGCGGTAGCCGCTTGCGCGCAGCCAGCGCCGCACCAGGTCGAACGCGACCATCATGCGCCCGTGGCCGAGATGGCAGTAGTCGTAGACCGTCATGCCGCAGACGTACATGCGCGCCTCGCCCGGACGGATCGGAACGAACTCCTGCTTGTCCCTGGCGAGCGTGTTGTAGATGCGGAGCATGCGGACCCCGTCCGGCGCCGGCCCAAGTTGTTAACCGGCAGGGCTTAGTCTAGAATGAGCAAGGTTCCGTAGGGCCTTGAAAAGTATAACACAATGATACGTTTCCCCGACCCGCGCACAGCGCCGGCGGCGCTGTGCGCGGCGTTGCTCGCGTTGTCCTTCGCGGCGCGCGCAGACGAGGTGCAGGAAGCGAGCAAGCTGCTCAGGTCGGGACAGCACCAGCAGGCGCTCGAGCGCGTGAACAAGGCGCTCGCCGCCAAGCCGAAGGATGCGCAGGCGCGCTTTCTCAAAGGCCTGATCTTCGCCGAGCAGGGCAATCCGAAGGAAGCAACCGAGATTTTCCTCAAGCTGACGCAGGATTACCCGGACCTTCCCGAGCCCTACAACAATCTCGCCGTGATCTACGCCGCGCAGGGGCAGTACGACAAGGCGCGCGCCGCGCTCGAGCAGTCGATCCGCACCCATCCGAGCTACGCCACCGCGTACGAGAATCTGGGCGACGTCTACGCCAAGCTCGCCAGCCAGGCCTACGACAAGGCGCTGCAGATCGACTCGGCCAACGCCGCGGCGAAGAACAAGCTCGCGCTGGTGCGCGATCTGGTCGGCGGCGCGCCGCCCGCGAGCAAGCCGGTCGTAAGCGCCAGGAAAGAGCCCGCAAAGCCCCCGGTTGAAGCGGTCAAGCCGCCTGCGCCTGTCGCTGCGCTCTCGTCCGCCCCGGCGCTCAAGCCGGCGCCCGAGAAGCCGGCCGCCGCCGCGAAATCCGCCGACGCCGAGCTGATCGAGGCCGTCAACGCCTGGGCGAAGGCATGGTCCTCCAAGAACGCCGACGCCTACCTCGCGTCCTACGCCAGCGATTTCAGGACGCCGAAAGGCGAGCCACGCGAGGCCTGGGCGAAGCTCCGCCGCCAGCGCATCAGCGCGCCGAGGAGCATCGCCGTGTCGATCGAGTCGCCCAAGGTGAGCATCGGCGCCGACGGGCAGGCGAGCGTCACCTTCCGCCAGGGTTACCGCTCCGACCTGATCAAGTCGACCAGCACCAAGACGCTGGTCATGGTGAAGTCCGACGGGCGCTGGCTGATCCGCCAGGAGAAGCTGAATTGAGCGTCCGCATGCGGCTGTATGTGGCAGCCTTCCTGCTGGTTGTTTGTTCCACGGCAATTGGCGCGAGCCCGGAAAAGGCGCTCTCCGGGGTGCTCGAGGCGATCGAGGCCAAGCGCCTCGACCTGGCGATGCAGAGGGTCGAGGCGCTGCTCGCCGCGCATCCGAATTTCCGCCTCGCGCACCTGATCCGCGGCGACCTGCTGCTGGCGCGCGCGCGTCCGCTCGAGACTTTCGGCAACGTGCCGAAGACCGTGCCGCGCGAGAAGGTCGAGGGCCTGCGCGCCGAGGCTCTGCTCAGGCTGCGCGCGCTGCGCGACCGGCCCAACGGCGACCGCGTGCCGCGCCATGTGCTGCAGCTGCACGCCGGGCAGAGGCACGCGCTGGTCGTCGACTCGCGCCGCTCCCGGCTGTACGTGTTCGAGAACGCCGGCGGTCGGCCGCAGCTCGTCGCCGACTACTACGTCACCCTCGGCAAGAACGGCGTCGAGAAAACGCGCGAAGGCGACCAGAAGACGCCGCTCGGCGTCTATCACGTCACTGCCAACCTGCCGCGCCAGAAGCTTGCCGATTTCTACGGCTCCGGCGCCTACCCGATCAACTATCCGAACGCCTGGGACAAGCGGCTGGGCCGCAACGGGCATGGCATCTGGCTGCACGGCACGCCCTCCGACACCTACAGCCGGCCGCCGCGCGCGAGCGACGGCTGCATCGTGCTTGCCAACGCCGACCTGGACGCGGTGGGCCGCAGCCTGCAGATCGGCCTGACGCCGGTGATCATTGCCGACGAGATCGAGTGGACCAGCGCGCCGGCGCTCGAAGCCGAGCGCAAGGGCCTGGGCGACGCGATCCAGGCCTGGCGCGCCGACTGGGAGAGCCGCGACACCGAGCGCTACCTCGCGCACTACGCCGCGCGCTTCAGCGCGGGCGACCAGGACCTCGCCGCCTGGTCCGCGCACAAGCGCAAGGTGAACGCCGCCAAGCGCTGGATCAAGGTAGGCGTCTCGCGGCTCGCCATGTTCCAGTACCCGCGCGAGAAGTTCGTCGTCGCGAGCTTCGAGCAGGACTACCGCTCGAGCAACCTCTCCAACGCCATGCGCAAGCGCCAGTACTGGATCCGGGAGGGCGCGCGCTGGCGCATCCTTTACGAGGGCCGGGAATGAAGCTGATCGACATGTGGAAGCCTCTGGTCGTCCTCTCCGCCGCCGCAGCGGCGCCCGGCGCGATGGCGGCCGAGCCGCAGGTGGACCTCAAGACCAGCGCCGGCACGATCCGGCTCGAGCTCTACCCCGCCAAGGCGCCGAAAACGGTGGAGAACTTCCTGCAGTACGCCAGGGACGGCCACTTCGACGGCACCATCTTCCACCGCGTGATCGACGGCTTCATGATCCAGGGCGGCGGCTACGACAAGGCCTACCGGCAGAAGAAGACGCGCGACCCGATCCAGAACGAGGCCAAGAACGGTCTCGCGAACGACCTCGGCACCATCGCCATGGCGCGCACCAACATGCCGCATTCGGCGTCCTCGCAGTTCTTCATCAACGTCAAGAACAACGACTTCCTCAACGCCGAGCGCGCGCAGGACGGCTGGGGCTACGCGGTGTTCGGCAAGGTGGTCTCGGGGCTGGACGTGGTCATGAAGATCGCCAAGTCCCCCACCGGTCGCGGCGGTCCGTTCGACCGCGACGTGCCGCGCGAGGCCGTGGTCATCGAGTCCGTCACCCCGGTGGCCGACCAGAAGTGATGTGAGCCGGTCGCTCTTCATCTCCGACCTGCACCTCTCGGCGGAGCGCCCGGACACCAGCGAGCAGTTCTTCCGTTTCCTCGGCGACGAGGCGCGCCGCGCCCAGGCGCTCTACATCCTCGGCGACCTGTTCGAGTACTGGGCCGGCGACGACGAGCTCACCGACCGCGCCGGCGACCCGCTCGCGCGGGAAGTCGCCTCGGGACTGAAATCGTTGTCGGAGGCCGGCGTCGAGATCCGCGTGATGCACGGCAACCGGGATTTTCTGATTGCTGAAGGATTCTTCTCCGCCAGCGGCGCCGGATTCCTCGAAGATCCGACCGTGATTCAAGTCAGAGGCAAGGCAATCGCGCTGATGCACGGCGATACGCTCTGCACCGACGATCACGACTACCAGAACTGGCGCCGCACCGCGCGCTCCGCCGAATGGCAGAAGGACTTTCTCTCCAAGTCGCTTTCGGAGCGCCACGCGGCGATCCAGGGATTGCGCGAAAAAAGCAAAGAGGTCATCGCCGCAAAACCGGCAGAGATCATGGATGTGAACCAGGACGCGGTGCGCGAAGCCTTCCGCCGCCACAACGTGCGCCGCATGATCCACGGCCACACCCACCGCCCGGCGCGCCACGAGCACGAGGTCGACGGGCACGCTTGCGAGCGCTGGGTTCTGCCCGACTGGTACGGCCGCGGCGGCTACCTCGCCCTGGACGAGGTAGGCCCGCGGCTGGTCAGCTTCTGATTCAGGCGGCGAGGCCCCGTGCGAGGTCGGCTTTCAGGTCCTCGACCGCTTCCAGGCCGACCGCGACCCGCAGCAGCCCGTCGCTAATGCCGGCCGCGGCGCGCGCCTCCGGCGTCAGGCGCCCGTGGGTGGTGGTGGCGGGATGCGTGATGGTGGTCTTCACGTCGCCGAGGTTGCCGGTGATCGAGATGAGCTTCGTAGCGTCGATGACCTTCCAGGCCGCGTCCTTGCCGCCTTTCACTTCGAAGGAGACCACGGCGCCGCCCGCCTTCTGCTGGCGCATGGCAAGCGCGTGCTGCGGGTGCGAGGCGAGCCCCGTGTAGTGCACGCGCGCCACGCCGGGGTGCTTTTCCAGCCAGCGCGCAAGCTCGAGTGCGCGCTCGGATTGCGCCAGCAGGCGGATTTCCAGGGTTTCCAGCCCCTTCAGGATCACCCAGGCGTTGAACGGCGAGATCGCGGGACCGGCGGTGCGCAGGAAGCCGACCAGGCTGTCCATGGCCGGCCCCTTGCGCCCCAGGACCGCGCCGCCCAGCACCCGGCCCTGCCCGTCGAGGTGCTTGGTCGCCGAGTGCACGACAAAATCGGCGCCGAGCGCGATCGGGCGCTGCAGCGCCGGGGTGCATAGCACGTTATCGACGGCCAGTGCTGCCCCCGCTTTCCTGGCGACGGAAGAAAGTGCAGAGATATCGGCGACTTCGCCGAGCGGGTTTGACGGCGTTTCGAGGAAGAGCAGCCTGGTGTTGGGCTTGAGCGCCCCCTCCCACTCGGCAAGCTTGGTGGGAGAAACGAAGGTGGTGGCGACGCCGAAGCGCGCCAGCAGCGTCGCGTAGAGCTGCACCGTGGCGCCGAATACGGCGTTCGAGCACACGACGTGGTCGCCCGCCTTGAGCAGCACCATCGACAGTGCCAGGATCGCGGACATGCCCGAGGCGGTGGCGACGCAGGCCTCCGCCCCTTCCAGTGCCGCAAGGCGGTCCTGGAGCATCGACACCGTGGGGTTGGTATAGCGCGAGTAGACGTAGTCGCTCGAGCTGCCGCCGAAACCGGCGGCGGCCTCGGCAGCGCTCGCGAACACGAAGCTGGAGGTGAGGTAGAGCGCCTCCGAGTGCTCGTTGAACTGCGAGCGCGCGGTGCCGGCGCGTACGCCGAGGGTGGATAGCTCATACGGCTTGGACATAAAAAAACCCGATCCTTTCTTCTAAGCGGACCGGGTTTCCTCGGCACGCTTTAGCTGGATTTGTAGCGCGCCCGCAAGCTGTGGCTCAAATCGGCGCGTAAAGAGTAATTATATCAAATCGCTATCCCGTCGCCACCAGGTTGAGGTCGAGCTGCGCGCCCTCGTCGTCGCCCGAGTCGCGCTGCGCATCGCGCCGGGTCTCGACCACGTGCAGGTAATCTGCGGTCACGTCCCCCGTGACGTAGCGGCCGTCGAAGCAGGAGGCCTCGAAGCTGGTGAGCCTGGGGTTGAGGCTGCGCACCGCCTCGATGAGCGCGTCGAGGTCCTGGTAGATGAGCGCATCGGCGCCGATCTCGGCCGCCACCTCGTCCTCGCTGCGGCGCGCGGCGATCAGCTCGGAGCGCGTCGGCATGTCGATGCCGTACACGTTGGGAAAACGCACCGGCGGCGCGGCAGTGGCGAAGAATACCTTGCGCGCCCCTGACTCGCGCGCCATCTGCACGATTTCCCGGCTGGTGGTGCCGCGCACGATCGAGTCGTCCACCAGCAGCACGTTCTTGCCCCTGAACTCGACGCCGATCACGTTCAGCTTCTGGCGCACCGAGCGCGTGCGCACCGACTGCCCCGGCATGATGAAGGTGCGCCCGATGTAGCGGTTCTTGACGAAGCCCTCGCGGTACGGCACGCCGAGGTTCATCGCCAGCTGCAGCGCCGACGGGCGGCTCGAGTCCGGGATCGGGATCACGACGTCTATCTGCAGGTCCCGGTGCTGGCGCCGGATCTTCTCGGCCAGCTTCTCGCCCATGTGCAGGCGCGCTTCGTAGACCGAGACGCCGTCGATGAGCGAGTCGGGCCGCGCCAGGTAGACGTACTCGAAGATGCAGGGGTTGAGCGAGGCCTGCTCGGCGCACGGCTGGCTGTAGAAGTTGCCGTCGTCGTCGATGAACACCGCCTCGCCGGGGGCGATGTCGCGCAGCACGCGGAACCCGAGCGCCTCGACCGCAACGGATTCGGAGGCGATCATGTACTCGATGCCGTCGACCGACTCGTTGTAGCCGATGACCGCCGGGCGGATGCCGTAAGGGTCGCGGAATGCGAGCACCCCGTAGCCGGCGATCATCGCGATCACCGCGTAGGCCCCGCGCACGCGGCGGTGCACGTTTGCCACCGCGGCGAAGATGGTCTGCGGGTCGAGGCGCAGCTTGACCGAGGCCTTTTCCAGCTCGTGCGCGAGCACGTTGAGCAGCACCTCGGAGTCCGAGTTGGTGTTGATGTGCCGCAGGTCCTGCCGGAACATCTCTTCCTTGAGCTTGTCGGAATTGGTCAGGTTGCCGTTGTGGCCGAGCACGATGCCGAAGGGCGAGTTGACGTAGAACGGCTGCGCCTCGGCCGAATTGAACGCTGAGCCGGCCGTCGGGTAGCGGCAGTGGGCGATGCCGATGTTGCCGGGAAGGGAGCGCATGTTGCGGGTGCGGAAAACGTCGCGCACCATGCCGTTGCCCTTCTGCATGTGGAAGGTCTTGGCCTCGCAGGTGACGATGCCGGCCGCGTCCTGCCCGCGGTGCTGCAGGAGCAGCAGCCCGTCGTAGAGGAGCTGGTTGACCGGCGAGCGAGCGACGATGCCCAGAATTCCGCACATGGGAGGTGGCTCCCGGCGTGACTAAGCTCTAATCATATCGCAAGCGCTCGGCCAACGTCTGCGGCAGCAGAGGCTTGAGCGCGAGCGCCGCCTGCGCGAGCAGCGCGCCGCTCGCCGAGTCGCGCCAGAACGGCTGGCGCGGCGCGCTGGTGAGCCCCGCGAGCAGCGCCGCGGCGACGACGATGAGCAGCGCGCGCGCCGCGCCGAACAGCGCGCCGAGCGTGCGGTCGGTGGCTGCAAGCCCGACCGCCTTGACGATCTTTGACAACAGCAGTCCTACCAGCGAGGTGGCGACCAGGGCGCCGAGGAACACCGCCGCGAAAGCGGCCGCCACCCGGAGCTCCGGGCTCGGGATCTCACGCGGCATTTGCGCGCCGAGCGGCCCGGCGAGAAGATTGGCGGCGAGGAACGCGATCACCCAGCCCAGGACCGAGAGCACTTCGCGCACCAGCCCGCGCCATGCGCCGAGGACCATGGATACCGCGAATACGCCGAGCACGGCGTAGTCGAGCCAGGTCACGACAGGCCGATGACCTTGCTGCCCTTCAGGCCGAGTTCGATGAGCTTCTTGTGCGCTTCTTCGGCAGCGTTCCGGCTCGGAAAGGGCCCTACGCGCACACGCGTCAGCATTCCGCTCGCCACGGGCACGCGCTCGGTGAAATAGGGCAACTTGGCGGAAGCCACCTTTCCGGTGACTTCTCTTACCTTTTCCGGGTCCGCGAATGCACCGACCTGAACGACGAATTGCTCGCCCCCTGCTAGGGCGCGTTCCGCGCGGGCCCGCTCCGCTTCGGCGGCGACCGGAGGCTTTTCGGGCGGCTTCTCCGCTTGTCTTTCGGACTGCTTCTCGAGCTGTTTTTCGACTTTCTTCTCGACAGGCGTCTGCGCCGCCGGCTTCTCGGCGGGTGCCTTGGGCGTCACCTTGGGCGTGAAGCTGCTCTCGTCCTCGCCGGGAATGCGCACGCTGACCGGCGGCGCGCTGCCCTTGGGCTCGGAATCGAACACCATCGGCAGCACGATCACCGCGGCGAGCACCAGCGCGATGGCGCCGACCAGCCGGCGTCGACCTCGGCGCTTCAGCGTATTGACGTCTTCGTTTTCAGCCATAGGCGCCGGCGACGGTGAGGAACGAGCCGAAGACGACGATTTTATCATTCTCCTTCGCCTCGCTTCGCGCTGCTGCGAGAGCTTCCGGGACTGTCGCGTGCTCAAAGATGGGTGTTTCTATTCTCAGTTCACGGAAAATCCCCGAGAGAAAACCCGCGTCCGCTCCGCGAGGCCCGGGCAACGTCGCCAGGTGCCAGCGCGTGATGCGCGCCGCGACCGCGCGCGCCACGCCGGCGATGTCCTTGTCGCGCAGCATGCCGAACACCGCGATCGTCTGCGGCGCGAAGCCGCTGTCGCCGAGATTCGCAGCCAGCACGGCGGCGGCCTCGGGGTTGTGCGCGACGTCGAGCACCACCTGCGGGCGGCCCGGCAGCACCTGGAACCGGCCGGGCAGAGTGACTTCGGCGAGCCCGCGCCGCACGTCCTGCATGGCGACCGGAAGCCGCTCGCGCATGGCGTCGAGGGCCGCGAGCGCCGCGGCGGCGTTGCGCAGCTGTGCCGCGCCGCGCAGCGCCGGATGGGCGAGCCCGGAGCGCCTGCCACCCGGTCCCCAGTAAGACCACTGCGTTCCCCGGACCTCGTAGCCGAAGTCCCGGCCGATAAAGAGGGGGTGAGGTTTTATTTCTCGGATCTCCTTCAGAACGCTTTGCGGAACCTGAGGTTCGGAAATAACTGCCGGTCTGCCGAGCCGGAAGATCCCCGCCTTCTCGCGGCCGATCGCCTCGCGCGATGCGCCGAGATACTCGACGTGATCGATGGCGATGCTGGTTAGTACCGAGCAGTCGGCATCGAGCAGGTTCACCGCGTCGAGCCTGCCCCCCAGTCCCACCTCGAGAATTGCGACGTCGGGCTTCTCCTGGGCGAAGAGGTGAAATGCCGCGAGCGTGCCGAACTCGAAATAGGTGAGCGGCACCTCGCCGCGCGCCGCCTCGACCGCGGCGAAGGCGGCGCAAAGCGCGGCGTCGTCCGCCTCGCGTCCGGCGATGCGCACGCGCTCGTTGTAGCGCCGCAGATGCGGCGAGCTGTAGAGCGCGGTGCGATAGCCGGCGGCACCGAGGATCGCTTCCAGCATGGCGCAGGTCGAGCCCTTGCCGTTGGTGCCGCCGACCGTGATGATCGGGCAGGCGAGTGTAGTTCTCAGCCTTGAATGGACTTCAAGAACACGTTCCAGCCCCAGCGCGATCGACTGCGGGTGCTGCCGCTCGATGTATGCAAGCCAGTGCTCGAGCGTCCTCGCGCTCACGAAGCGTTTTCGGTGGGCTTCCCCTGCAGCAGCGCGAGCAGCGTGTGCAGCTTGTCCCGCAGCTGCCTGCGGTCAACGATCAGGTCGATCGCGCCCTTCTCCAGCAGGAATTCGGCGCGCTGGAAGCCCTCGGGCAGCTTTTGCCGCACGGTCTGCTCGATGACGCGCGGGCCGGCGAAGCCGATCAGCGCCTTGGGCTCGGCGATGACGATGTCGCCGATCATGGCGAAGCTCGCCGAGACCCCGCCCATGGTGGGGTCGGTGAGCACGGTGACGAAGGGCAGGCGCCGCTGCGCGAGCTCGGTGAGCGAAGCGGTGGTCTTCGCCATCTGGGCGAGGGAGAACAGTCCCTCCTGCATGCGCGCCCCGCCCGAGGCGGTGATGCACAGGAAAGGCAGCTTCTGCTCGATCGCGACGCGCACCCCGCGCACGAAGCGCTCGCCGACCACCGACCCCATCGAGCCGCCCATGAACTCGAACTCGAACGCCGCGCACACCACGCCGAGCGACTTGATCGCGCCCTGCATCACCACCAGCGCGTCGGTCTCTCCGGTCGCGCTCTGGCCCTCCTCGAGCCGCTCCGGGTACTTCTTCGAGTCCCGGAACTTGAGGCTGTCGACCGGCTGCACCTCGGCGCCGATCTCGTAGCGGCCCTCGGGGTCGAGCAGCGTATCGAGGCGCGCGCGCGCGCCGATGCGCTGGTGCTCGCCGCACTTCGGACAGACGTTGAGATTCTTCTCCAGGTCGGTGCTGTACAGCACCGCGTTGCACGCCGGGCACTTGGTCCACAGGCCTTCGGGCACCTGCTTGCGCGGGCCGGTGGCACGCTGGATCTTCGGCGGCAGCAGCTTCTGCAGCCAGCTCATGGGTTTACGCGAACGCCTTTGCCGCGGCGCCGTCGAGCGCCGCCCGGATCGACGCCAGGAAGGCCTTGACCCGCGCCTCCGCCTCCTCCGGCGCGGCCGACTCGATCTCCTGGATGACGCGGCTGCCGATCACCACCGCATCGGCGAGCTCGGCGATGCGGCGTGCCGAGGCCGCGTCGCGGATGCCGAAGCCGACCCCGATCGGCAGGCTGGAGGCGGCGCGCAGCTTCGGAATGTGCGCCGCGACGTCCGACACGTCGATGTGCCCCGCGCCCGTGATTCCCGTGAGCGATACGTAATAGAGATAGCCGCTCGCCACCCGCGCGATCTGCCGGATCCGTTCGTCGGTCGAGGTAGGCGCGAGCAGGAAGATCGGGTCGATGCCGTTCGACTTCGCGAGCGCGGTGAACTCCGCGCACTCCTCGGGCGGGTAGTCGACCACGATCACGCCGTCGACGCCAGCGGACCCGGCTTCGCGCACGAAGCGCTCGAGCCCCATCGCCTCGAGCGGATTGGCGTAGCCCATAAGAACGAGCGGAGTATTCGAGTCCTTCTCTCGAAAAGACTTTACAAGAGTGAGAACGTCAGAAAGACCAACCCCATTCTTCAACGCCCGTTCGCCGGAGCGCTGGACCACCGGGCCGTCGGCCATCGGGTCGGAAAACGGCACGCCCAGCTCGATGACGTCGGCGCCGGCTTCGACCAGCGCGTGCACGAGCGGCACCGTGAGGCCCGGGCTCGGGTCGCCCGCGGTGATGTACGGAATGAGCGCCTTGCGGCCGGATCTGCGCAGAGCCTCGAAGCGGGCCTGGATGCGCGACATCGCTAGAGCTGGACGCCCAGCTTGCGCGCCGCCGTCTGCATGTCCTTGTCGCCGCGGCCCGAGAGATTCACCAGCAGGATCGCGTCCTTGGGCAGCGACGGCGCGATCTTCGCCGCGTACGCCAGCGCGTGCGCCGACTCGAGCGCCGGGATGATGCCCTCGTAATGGCACAGGTCGGCGAACGCCTTGAGCGCCTCGTCGTCGTTCACGGCGACGTATTCGGCGCGCCCCGAGTCCTTGAGCCAGGCGTGCTCGGGCCCGACCCCCGGATAATCGAGACCGGCCGAAATCGAGTGCGTCTCGGTGATCTGGCCGTTGGCGTCCTGCAAGAGGTACGTTCGGTTGCCGTGCAGCACGCCGGGCCTGCCCGCGCACAGCGAGGCCGCGTGCCTGCCGGTGGCAAGCCCTTCGCCCGCGGCTTCCACGCCGATCAGCCTCACCTTCTCGTCGGCGACGTAGGGGTAGAAGATCCCCATCGCGTTCGAGCCGCCGCCGACGCAGGCGATGACCGCATCGGGCTGGCGCCCGGCGAGCTCGGGCATCTGCGCGCGGCACTCCTCGCCGATCACCGACTGGAAGTCGCGCACCATCATCGGATAGGGATGCGGGCCCGCTACCGTGCCGAGGATGTAGAAGGTGCTCTCGACGTTGGTCACCCAGTCGCGCATCGCCTCGTTGAGCGCGTCCTTGAGCGTCCTGGAGCCGGATTCGACCGGCACCACCTGCGCACCCAGCAGCTTCATGCGGTACACGTTGACGGACTGGCGCGCGACGTCTTCCGAGCCCATGTAGACGACGCACTGCATGCCGAAGCGCGCCGCCACAGTGGCCGCCGCCACGCCGTGCATGCCGGCGCCGGTCTCGGCGATGACGCGCCGCTTGCCCATGTGGCGCGCGAGCAGCGCCTGCCCCATGGTGTTGTTGATCTTGTGCGCGCCGGTGTGGTTGAGGTCCTCGCGCTTGAGGTAGATCTGCGCGCCGCCGATCAGCTCCGACCAGCGCCGGGCATGGTAGACCGGCGTCGGCCGGCCGACGTAATGCTTCAGCTCGCTCTTCAGCTCGGCGATGAATTCCGGGTCCGTGCGGCAGCGCTCGTAAGCCGCGCGCAGCTCCTGGAGCGCGTGCGTCAGCGTCTCGGCGACGAAGACGCCGCCGTAGGGACCGAAGTGCCCGCGCCTATCGGGCAAGTCATACATCTGCATTCCTGACCTCGGCGATGAAGGCGGCGATCCTTGCCGCGTCTTTAATGCCCTTCGCGGACTCGACTCCGCTCGAAACGTCGACCGCCCAGGGCCGCACGCGCCGGATCGCTTTGCCCACGTTGTCGCGCGTGAGGCCGCCCGATAGGATGAGCGGCCGGGCGCGCGCGGCCGGAACCAGCGACCAGTCGAAGCGCTCGCCGACCCCGCCATACTCTTCGACGTGGCTGTCGAGCAGCCAGCCCGCGGCGCCGGAAAACGGGCGCAGGTATTCTAGCAAATCGACGCCCGGCCTCACCCTGCAAGCCTTGACGTAGGGCACGTCGAATTGAGCGCAAAAATCCGGTGCCTCCTCGCCGTGGAACTGCAGCATCGCCGGGCGCACGCCTTCGAGCACGGCCTCGACCTCGTCGCGCGCCGGATTGACGAACAATGCGACCGGCGTCACGTACGGCGGCAGCGCGGCGCGCAGCGCGCGCGCCTGCTCGATGCGCAGGCAGCGCGGGCTCGGCGGATAGAAGACCAGCCCGATCGCGTCTGCGCCGGCCTGCGCGGCCGCCTGCGCGTCCTCGAGGCGCGTGATGCCGCAGATCTTGACGCGGGTTCTCATGGCCCGACCGGCAGCACGACGCTCTGCCGCTGGATCGTCGGAAGGTTCCAGCGGGCATCGTACTCGATCGCCTCCAGGTAGAGTCCCTCGGGCGCGAAGGTCGGCGCGGCCAGCGCACGGTCGCGCGACGCGAGCACCTGGCCCGCCCATTGCGGCGGGTGCTTGCCCTTGCCGACGTACACCAGCGTGCCGACGATGTTGCGCACCATGTGCTGCAGCCAGGCGTTGGCGCGCAGGGTGAAGTCGATGCGCTCGCCGCTGCGCTCGATCGATATCGAGTACAGCGTGCGCACCGCGCTCTTCGCCTGGCACTCGGTTGCGCGAAAAGCGGAGAAATCGTGCTCGCCGAGGAGGTAGCCGGCCGCCGCGCGCATTGCGCCGATATCGAGCGGCGCGTGGTGCCAGCCGGCGTAGCGCGCGGCGAGCGCAGGCCGCACAGGGCGGTTCAGCAGCACGTAGCGGTAGGTGCGCGAGAGCGCGCCGTAGCGCGCATGGAACTCGGGCGCCACGCGGCGCGACCAGAGCACAGCGGCCGCCTCCGGCAGCAGCGCGTTGACGCCGCGCACCCAGGCCGAATCCGGGCGCTCGGCGGCGGTATCGAAGTGAGCGACCTGGGCGCGCGCGTGTACGCCGCGGTCGGTGCGGCCGGCGCAGGTCACCGCGGTCGCCTCGCCGGCGATGGCGCCGAGCGCCGCCTCGAGGGCGTCCTGCACTGTGCCGCCGCCCGGCTGCCTCTGCCAGCCGAGAAAGCGGCTGCCGTCGTACTCGATTCCGAGTGCGATTCTCGTCGCGCTCAGCCTAGACTGGAAAGCATCTGCTGCGCCTGGCCCTTCTGCGCGGCGTCGCCCTCCTTCACCACCTCGTTCAGCAGCTCGCGCGCCCCGTCCTTGTCGCCCATTTCCTGGTACGCCTTGGCCAGATCGAGCTTGGTCGCGACCTCCTGCCATTTCGGGTCGGCGCCGCCGGCCGCAGGCGCCGCGCCCGCGGGCGTGCCGAGGTCCAGGCTCAGGCCGCCGAGATCGAGCGGCGCCTCGGCCGCGGGCTTCGCGGGCTCCGCCGGCTTGCCGCCGCCCAGATCGAGATTGAGGTCGAAATCCATCGCCACGGTCGCGTCCGGATCGGCCTTCGCCGGCGCTTCTTCGGGCTTCTTCTCCGCGCCGCCGCCCAGGTCGAAGTCGAGCCCCGCGCTCGCAGCCTGCGTATCCTTCGCATCCAGCACCAGCGTGCCGCTCGGCGCAAAATCGCTCTTCGGAATCGCCGCGGTGGTGCCGAGCTCGAAGTCCAGGCCGCTGTCGGCCTTCGCCCCGGTCGCGCCCGCCGCGGGCTCGGTCGCGCCGCCGATGTCGAAATCGAGCGTCGGCGCCGCCGCCGCCGGCGCCGCCGCCGCCGCCGGTGCCGCCGCCGCGCCGCTGCCGTAGAGCCCGTTGCCGGGGTCGATCGAGTGGCCGAGGGTCATCGCCTTTTCCCATTCCGGGCCGCTGCCGTCGGTGAGGCTCTTGACTTTCAGCGCCGTCTGCTCGAAGGCCTTGCTGTCCTTGCGGTTGGCATAGATCTCGAGCAGCTTCGCGTGCACCGCTACGCGATTCGCATCCTTGCCGAGCGCCTCCTTGAGGATTTCCTCGGCCTGCGCGTCGCGGCCATAGGCCATGTAAACGTCGGCCTCGGCGATCGGATCGACCTCTTCGGTCTCTGCCGCGGCGACACTGCCGCCGCCGACCGATGCCTGCGACGCCGCGGCCGCCTCCGGCGCCGCTGCCGCGGCCGCCGGCGGCGGCGTCGCGCTGAAGACCGAACCGGCTGCCGCGCCGCTGGCCGCGCCGAGCACGCTGTCCTGGAACCCGGTGGTCCCTTGCGCCTTCTTCTTGCGCCGCCACGCCCACGCGCCGTAGCCGGCCAGCAGCACCGCCACGCCGCCCAATCCGCCCAGCGCGATCGGATCGTCGAGGAATTCCTCCACGAAGCCCTTCTCGGGCGCAGCCTTCACCGGCGCCGGTTTCGGCTTCGCCTTCGCGGACTCCGCCTTGGGCGCCGGCTTGGTTGCCGCTTTCGGCGCCTCCTTCGGGGCCTCTTTGGGCGCCTCCTTGGCCGCGGCCTTGGGCGCTTCTTTCGCCGCCTCCTTAGGCGCCTCCTTGGGCGCCGCCTTGGGCGCCTCCTTTATCGGCTCGGGCGCCTTCGCAGCGGGCGCAGGCGCGACGGCTGCCGGCGCGGGCTTCGCGGCCGCCTTCTTTTCCAGCTCGGCGAGCTGCTGATTCTTCATCTCGACCAGCTTCTGCAGGTCCGAGACGTTCTTCTCCAGCTCGCCGACGCGCGACTGCGCTTCCTTGAGCGCGCGCTCGCGCGCGACCCTGTCGTCCTCGCGCGCGGCGCGCGAGGCGGTCGCGGCGGGTTTCGCGGGATCCGCCTTGGAGAGCTTGAGCCGGTCCTTCTGCTCGGCAGGCGCGGCCGCTTCCGGCTTCGGCGCAATCCGGCCGCTGACCTCGCGCTCGCGCGGCGCCGGTGCCGCGGGCGCGGCCGCGACGGCGGCGGCGAGCTTCTGCTTGTACTCGGCGAATTCGGCCATGTGCGACTGCACCAGCCGGTTGGCTTCCGCCGCATCGACCGCCATGATCGCCTCGCGCTCCGGGATGCTCAGGATGCGCCCGGCGCGCACGAGATTGACGTTGCCGCGGATGAACGCCTCCTGGTTGGCGCGGAAAAGCGCGACCAGCATCTGGTTGAGCGTCACGCCCTCCGGCCTGTTCTTGAGTGCAATCGCCCCAAGCGTGTCGCCCTTCTTCACCTCGTGCGTTGCGGCAGCGGCCGCGGGCGCTGCGGGCGCCGCCGGCACCGGGCGCGCCTCGATGGCGGGCGCGGGCTTCGCGGCCTCGGGAGCGGGCCGCACTGCGGGCGCGGCAGGCGCGGCGAGCGGCGGCGGCACCTTGTATTCGGGCGGATCGAGCAGGAAGGTGTACTCGCGCACCAGGCGGCCGGTGGCCCACTGCAGCTCGACCAGCAAGTCCAGGAACGGCTCGTTGACCGGCTGCGCGCTCGAAACGCGGATCACCGGCCTGCCGTCCTTGCGGTCGATCTTGAACTGCAGCCCCACCAGCGCCGAGCTCATCTCGATGCCCGCCTGGCGGAAAGCTTCCGCCGTCGCCAGCCGCGCCGTAAGGGAGTCCTCCTCGCTCGCCTGCAGGGAAACGATCTCGATTTCCGCATTCAGCGGCTGGCCCAGCGCCGAGTTCACCGTGAACCGGCCCAGCCCCGCTGCGTGCACCATCAGCGGCGCCAGCAGAAGCGTCGCAATAGCAAGACGAATTCCGGTGACTGAATTAGCCACTCATCGCACCCTGAGCCGTTCTTGTGGGACTGACTACCATAACATCATGGCGTTAGCCCTGCAACCTGAGAGAAGTTCTCGATTTTGATGCGCTAGCGCCTTGGACGGCAAGGAAATTTGCCCCGCGGAATCGCCCTCAGCGCACCCCGGCATCGAGCAGTATGCGCAGCATCCGGCGCAGTGGCTCCGCGGCTCCCCAGAGCAGCTGATCGCCCACCGTGAAGGCTGCCAGATATTCCCCGCCCATCGGCAGCTTGCGCAGCCTGCCGATCGGCACCGAGAGTTTCCCGCTCACCGCGGCCGGAGTCAGCTCGGCGAGCGTTTCCTCGCGCCGGTTGGGCACCACTCTCAGCCAATCGTGCGCCTCGGCGAGCATGCCCTCGATCTCGCCGAGCGGAACGTCCTTCTTGAGCTTGATCGTCAGCGCCTGGCTGTGGCAGCGCATCGCGCCGACGCGCACGCAGATGCCGTCCATCGGGATCGGCCGCTCGCTGCGGCCGAGGATCTTGTTGCCCTCGGCCTGCGCTTTCCATTCCTCGCGGCTCTGGCCGTTGCCGAGGTCCCTGTCGATCCAGGGCAGCAGGCTCGCCGCCAGGGGGTAGCCGATCTCGCGCTTCGGCAGCGAGCCGTTGCGCAGCGCGGCGCCCACCTTCTGGTCGATCTCCAGCGCGCTCGCCGCCGGATCGTCGAGCGCCGGCCCCGCGACCCGGCCGAGATGCGCCATCTGCTGCGCCAGCTCGCGCATGCTCGCCGCGCCCGCGCCCGATGCCGCCTGGTAAGTCATGCTGGTCATCCATTCGACGAGGTCGCGCTGCAGCAGTCCGGCGACGCCCATCAGCATCAGGCTCACGGTGCAATTGCCGCCGATGAAGTCCCTGGCGCCGCGCGCGAGCCGCTCCCTGATCATCGGCATGTTGACCGGATCGAGCACGATCACCGCGTCGTCCTTCATGCGCAGCGCGCTCGCCGCGTCGATCCAGTATCCCTTCCAGCCCGCGCTGCGCAGTTGCGGATGGATCTCGTTCGTGTAGTCCCCGCCCTGGCAGGAGACGATCACCGGCAGCCGCCGCAGCGCCTCGACGTCCGTGGCGTTGCCGACCGGCGCGGTTTCCCTGCCGATCTCGGGGCCTTTGCCGCCCGCGCGCGAGCCGGAGAAGAACACCGGCTCAATGGGGTCGAAATCGCGCTCCTCGCGCATGCGCTGCACGAGCACCGAGCCGACCATGCCGCGCCAGCCGACGATGCCGACGCGCAGCGTCACAGCCTTTGCGCGACCGCCGCGCCCATTTCCCCGGTGCCGACTTTCTTCATTCCGTCAGTATATATGTCTGCAGTGCGGTAGCCGTCGCGCAGGGCCTTCCTCACCGCCTCCTCGACGCGCTGCGCGGCCGCGCTCTGCCCGAGCGAATAGCGCAGCATCATTGCCGCCGACAGGATCGTCGCCAGCGGGTTGGCGACCCCCTTGCCGGCGATGTCCGGCGCCGAGCCGTGGATCGGCTCGTACAGGCCCTTGCCCTGCGCGTCGAGCGAGGCCGACGGCAGCAGCCCGATCGACCCGGTCAGCATCGAGGCCTCGTCGGAGAGGATGTCGCCGAACATGTTGCCGGTGACGATGACGTCGAACTGCTTGGGCTCGCGCACCAGCTGCATCGCGCAGTTGTCGACGTACATATGGCAGAGCTCAACGTCCTTGTAGTTTTTCGCTTCTTCGGTGACGACTTCTCTCCAAAGCTGCGAAGTCTCGAGAACGTTGGCCTTGTCGACCGAGCAGACGCGCTTGGAGCGCTTGCGCGCCGCCTCGAAGGCCACCTGCGCGATTCTGCGCACCTCGGCCTCGGTATAGCGCATGGTGTCGAAGCCTTCCCGGCCGCCCGATTCGTGCTGCCGGATCCCCTTCGGCTGCCCGAAATAGATGTCGCCCGTCAGCTCGCGCACGATCAGGATGTCGAGCTCCGCGACCACCTCGGGCCTGAGCGCCGAGGCGTCCGCGAGCTCGGCGTAAACCTGCGCCGGCCTGAGGTTGGCGAACAGGCCGAGCGCCTTGCGCAGCCCGAGCAGCGCCTGCTCGGGGCGCTTGGCGCGCGGCAGGCCATCGTAGCGCGGGCCGCCGACGGCGCCGAAAAGTATCGCGTCGGCGCGCCGCGCCGCCGCCAGCGTGGCCTCGGGAAGCGGATCTCCGCTCTGGTCGTAGGCGGCGCCGCCTACAGCGGCCTCCTCGATTTCCAGCCGCAGCCCGAGGCGCCCGAGCACCATGACCGCCTGCGCGACGATCTCCTTGCCGATGCCGTCGCCCGGCAATACCGCGATCCTCATGGCGCCTAGCGGAACAGCCAGGGCAGCTGCTCGCGCCGCCGCGCCTCGAAGGCGCGGATCTTGTCGGCGTGGCGCAGCGTGAGCCCGATCTCGTCCAGGCCGTTGAGCAGCGAATACCTGCGCGTGGCATCGACCGCGAAGCGAAACGATTTCGCCCCGTCGTTCGTCGACACCGTCTGCGCGGCGAGGTCGACGATGAGCCGGAACCCGGGCAGCGCGCAGTCGTAGAACAGGCCGTCGACCTCGGGCTCGGCAAGGACCACCGGCAGCAGCCCGTTCTTGAAGCAGTTGTCGTAGAAGATGTCGCCGAAGGACGGCGCGACGACGCAGCGGAAGCCGTATTCCTGCAGCGCCCAGGGCGCGTGCTCGCGCGAGCTGCCGCAGCCGAAATTCTTGCGCGCGAGCAGGATCTGCGCCCCGCGGTAGCGGGCCTGGTTGAGCACGAAATCGGGATTGGGCCGGCGCGAGGCCGGGTCCGCGCCCGGCACGCCCGGATCGAGGAAGCGCCAGGCGTCGAACAGGTTCGGGCCGTAGCCGGTGCGCTTGATCGACTTGAGGAACTGCTTGGGGATGATGGCGTCGGTGTCGACGTTGGCCCGGTCGAGCGGCGCCACCAGCGCGTTCAGCACGGTGAACTTTTCCATGGCTAGCGCCATCCCCGCACGTCGACGAAATGCCCGGCGATCGCCGCCGCGGCCGCCATCGCCGGGCTCACCAGGTGAGTGCGCCCGCCGGCGCCTTGCCGTCCCTCGAAATTGCGGTTCGAGGTGGCGGCGCAGCGCTCGCCGGGCTCCAGGCGATCGGCGTTCATCGCCAGGCACATCGAGCAGCCGGGCTCGCGCCACTCGAAGCCCGAATCACGGAACACGCGGTCGAGGCCCTCCTTTTCCGCTTGCGCCTTCACCAGGCCCGAGCCCGGGACCACCAGCGCGAGGCGCACGCCGGGCGCGACCTTCTTGCCGCGCACCACCGAGGCGGCGAGCCGCAGGTCCTCGATGCGCGAGTTGGTGCACGAGCCGATGAACACCTTGTCGAGCTTGATCTCCTCGATCGGCGTGCGCGGCTTGAGGCCCATGTAGGCGAGCGCGCGCTCCATGCCTTCGCGCTTGATCGGATCCTTCTCCCTGTCCGGATCGGGCACGCTCTCCTCCACCGTGACCACCATCTCCGGCGACGTTCCCCAGGTCACCTGCGGCGCGATGCTCCGCCCGTCGAGCTTGACCTCGCGGTCGAACTCCGCGTCCGCATCGCTCACCAGCACCTTCCAGCCGGCGACCGCGCGGTCCCATTCCGGGCCGGAGGGCGCAAAGGCGCGGCCCTTGAGGTACTGGATCGTGGTTTCGTCCACCGCCACCATGCCCGCGCGCGCGCCCGCCTCGATCGCCATGTTGCAGATCGTCATGCGGCCTTCCATCGACAGCGAGCGCAGCACGCTGCCGGCGAACTCGACGGCGTGGCCCGAGCCGCCCGCGGTGCCGATGCGGCCAATGATGGCGAGGACCACGTCCTTGGCGGTGACGCCGCGCCCGAGCTCGCCGTCGACCCGGACGCGCATGTTCTTCATCTTGCGGGTGACGAGGCACTGGGTGGCGAGCACGTGCTCGACTTCGGATGTGCCGATGCCGTGCGCGAGGCAGGCGAACGCGCCGTGCGTGCTGGTGTGCGAATCGCCGCACACCACCGTCATGCCCGGCAGCGTGGCGCCGTTTTCCGGCCCGATCACGTGCACGATTCCCTGGCGCGCGTCGAGGAACGGAAAATACGCCTTGGCCGGGTGCTCGCGCATGTTGGCGTCGAGCGTCTCGACCTGGATGCGCGAGGTCGGATCCTCGATGCCTTCGATGCCGCGCTCCCAGCCGGTGGTGGGCGTGTTGTGGTCGGCGGTCGCCACCACCGAAGACATGCGCCAGGGCTTGCGGCCCGCGCGCTTCAGCCCCTCGAAGGCCTGCGGGCTCGTGACCTCGTGCACCAGGTGGCGGTCGATGTAGAGCAGCGCCGTGCCGTCCGCCTCGACGTGCACGAGGTGGCTGTCCCAGAGCTTGTCGTAGAGGGTGCGCGCCATGAAGGGATTTCGATTATGGCATAGCAATACATCTCAAAACCCATGCTTAGACCCTGACCTTCCAGGCCACCAAGGCCCCGCCGAGCAGCGCGAACAGCGCGCTCACGGCGAAGCTCGGCGCGGCGCCAAGCGACTCCCAAGTCCAGCCGGCGACCAGCGATCCGGCCGCGCCGCCGAGCCCGTAAGTGACGCTGGAAAATAGCGCCTGGCCGCGCGCCGCGAGCGCGCCCGGGAACAGCCGGTGCACCGCGGCGACCGAGCTGGCGTGAAACGCGCCGAAAGTCGCCGCGTGCAGCAGCTGCGCCGCGGCCAGCACGGCGAACCACTCCACGCCCCAGCCGACGGCGAGGAAGCGCACCACGGCGCAGACGAAGCTCGCGAGCAGCAGCGCACGCAAGCTGAAGCGCCGCTGCAGCTGCGGCAGGCGCAGGAAGAGCACGATCTCCGCCACCACGCCGACCGTCCAGAGAACGCCGATCACGGTCTTCGAGTAGCCCGCCGACTCCAGGTAGATGGCGTAGAAAACGTACATCGCACCGTGCGCCGCGCTCATGCAGACGCAGGCGCCGAAGAAGGCGAGCACCGCCGGCTGGCGCAGCACGGCGGCAAGCCGCGGCGCGGCGAGGTGCGCGGGCGGCGGCGCGCCGCGCGGCAGCGCGAAGGAGGCCGCGCACGCGGCAAGCGTGAGCGCGAGCACCACGCCGAGCAGCGTCTCGGCCGGCCGGTAATCGAGCCAGACGCCGGTGCCGATGACCGTGAGGATGAAGCCTACCGAGCCCCACAACCGGATGGGGCCGTAGGCACCGCTCGCCCCGCCCACCACCGACAGCGTGATCGCCTCGAGCAGCGGCATCGCGCCGGCGGAGGCGAGGCTGAGGAGCAGCAACGTCAGGGCGATCGAGCCCGGCCGGTGCTGGAAATAGAGCGCGGCGAGCCCCGCCGCGAGCGCGAACCCCGAGAACACGATGATGGCGCGCCGCGCCCCGGGATAGCGCACACCCCAGGCATCGGCGAGCCAGCCCCACAGCGTGGGCGCGACGATGCGGGCCAGCTGCGGCATGGCGAGCGCAAACGCGATCTGCGCGGGCGTGAGGCCGCGCGCGGCGAGCCATAGCGAGAAATACGCCACGAACGCGCCGGCGTGGGCGAAGAACGCGAAGTAGTACGCGGCGAGGCGCTGCGGCTCGGTCACGGCGCATGCATGATATAAGCGCCGCCATGGCGCCGCGCGCCGCCTTCTACGCTCTTTTTATCGCCTCCGGATTCGCTGGCCTGATCTACGAGTCGGTCTGGACGCATTACCTCAAGCTCTATCTCGGGCACGCCGCCTACGCGCAGTCGCTGGTGCTGGTCGTCTTCATGGGTGGCATGGCGCTCGGCGCTGCGCTGTGCGCACGCCTGTCGACGCGCCTGCGCAACCCGCTCGCCGCCTACGCCGTGGTCGAGGCGGCGATCGGGATCTGCGCGCTCGTGTTCCACGAGTTGTTCGTCGCCGCCACCGACTGGTCCTATGCGAGCGTGCTGCCGGTGCTGGGCAGCGACGGGCTCGCGCTCGCGGCCAAGCTGGCGATCTCCTGCGCCCTCATCTTGCCGCAATCGGTGCTCCTCGGTGCGACCTTCCCGCTCATGAGCGCGGGGCTGGTGCGCGCCGCGCCGGGCGCGGGGGGCGAGGCGGTCGCGATGCTCTATTTCGCCAACAGCCTCGGCGCCGCCGCCGGCGTGCTGGCGAGCGGCTTCGTCCTGATCGCCTGGGCGGGTCTGCCCGGAACGCTGCGCAGCGCGGGAATTCTCAACCTCGCGATCGCCGGCGTCGTCGCTCTGCTGGCGCGGCCCGCGCGCCATCCGGCCATGCAGAAGACTCTCCCAGGGGAGCAGGGCGAAGCCGTATCTCTCCTGCTGGCAGTCGCCTTTCTCACCGGGCTGGCGTCGTTCGTCTACGAGATCTGCTGGATCCGCATGCTCTCGCTGGTGCTGGGCGCATCGACGCACTCGTTCGAGCTGATGCTGTCGGTGTTCATTCTCGGGCTCGCGCTCGGCGGCCTGGCGGTGCGCAGGCTCGTCGACGCGGCGCCGAGCGCGGAGCGCCTGCTCGGATCGGTGCAGGTGGCGATGGGCCTGCTCGCGCTCGCCACGCTGCCCGTCTACGACCGCAGCTTCGAGCTGATGGAGTTCCTGATGCAGGGCTTGGCGCGCACCGAAGCCGGATACCTGTTCTTCAACCTGACCGGCCAGGGCATCTCGGCGCTGGTGATGCTGCCGGCGACCTTCTGCGCCGGGATGACGCTGCCCCTGATCACCGGCGCGCTGCTGCGCCGCGGCGCCGGCGAGCGCGCCATCGGCCAGGTGTACGCGGCGAACACGCTTGGCGGCATCGCCGGGGTGCTGCTCGCGGTGCACGCCGGACTGCCGCTGCTCGGCCTCAAGGACACGCTGATCGTCGGCGCGCTGGTCGACGCGGGCGTCGGGCTGCTGCTGCTTTACCGCTTCGCGCCGCGGCGCCGCCAATTCGCCGCGCCGGCGGCGGCCTGCGCGCTCGCGTTCGCGCCGCTCGTGCTCGCCTTCGAGCTCGACGCCAACAAGATGACCGCGGGCGTTTTCCGCCACGGCGAGCTTGCCACCTCCGCCGATGCCCAGATCCTGTTCAACAAGGACGGCAAGACCGCGACCGTGCACCTGGTGCGCTACCCCGAGGCGACCAGCATCCGCACCAACGGCAAGTCCGACGGCTCGATCAATCTCGACCGCGACGGCGAGCGCGGCTCGGACGAGATCACCATGGTGCTCACCGGCGCCCTGCCGCTCGCGCTCAAGCCCGAGGCGAAGAGCGCCGCGGTGATCGGCATCGGCACCGGGCTCACCACGCACACGCTGCTGCAGAGCCTGACGATCGAGCGCGTGGAGACGGTCGAGATCGAGGCGGCGATGGCCGAGGCCGCGCGCGGCTTCGCGCCGCGCAACAGCGCCACCTTCGCGGATCCGCGCGGCGCGATCGTGATCGACGATGCCAAGACCTTCTTCTCGACCCGCAACCGGCGCTACGACATCCTGGTCTCCGAGCCTTCGAACCCCTGGGTGAGCGGCGTCTCGAGCCTGTTCACGCTCGAGTTCTACCGCCGCATCCGCGCGCACCTCAACCCCGGCGGCGTGCTGGTGCAGTGGTTCCAGCTCTATGAGATCGACGCCTCCCTGCTCGCCTCGGTCATGCGCGCGCTCGGCGAAGTGTTCCCGCACTACGCGGTGTTCGCAGCCAGCGACCACGACCTGCTCATCGTCGCCAGCGACCAGCCGCCGCCGCTGCCGCCCAGGCAGTCGGTGTTCGAGCACCCGGGCCTCGCGCGCGAGCTGTTCGGCGTGCACGTGCTCAGCGTCGGCGACCTCGACGCGCGCTTTCTCGGCAGCAGGGCCACGCTCGAGCCGCTGTTCGCGAGCTACGGCATGCCCGCCAATTCCGACTACTACCCGGTGCTCGATCTCAACGCCGCCAAGTACCGCTTCATGGAGCGAAGCGCGACCGACGTGGTGGCGCTGCTCAACGCCGGCGTGCCGGTGCTCGAGCTGCTCGAGCCGGCGCCGCGCCGCCAGGTCAACCCGCTGCACCGGGGCGCGTACGCGTTCGCGCGCGTCGAGGCCACTCGCCTCGCGCGCTATGCGCGCGACTTCCTGCTCGACCCGCAGCCCCCGGAGCCGCGCTCGATCTCGACCCGGCTGCAGAAGGACCTGGAGGTAGCCAAGCTGCGCCTGATCGAGTGCCGCGACCCCAGGGAGCAGGATGTCTGGCTGCACAGCCTGCTGAGCGTCGCGCGCACGCTCAACCCGTTCCTGCCGGCGGCCGAGGCCGGGGCGGTGTGGGCGCGCTTCACCGCCTCGCCGTGCTTCGGTGGCCTGTACGAATTCCAGCGGCGCTGGATTTCGCTCTTTGCCGCGCTCGCGGCGCGCGACCCTGGCCGCTCGGCGGCGCTCGCCGCGGCATTGCTGGAGAACGACGACGAGCTGAGCGGCGACGCGCGCGAGTACCTGCTGACCGCGGCAATGTCGGGCTATGTCGCCGCGCGCGACGCGCCGCGCGCGCTGAGCGTGTGGCAGCGCCACCTGAAGCGCATCCGCGACCCTGCCCAGCCGGTGTTTCGCCTGCTGCGCTGCCACGCGGAGCGCGCCGGCGCGGCCGCCTGCGCGGCCGCCTTCGCGGCCTACGCCGGCTGAGCCGGCCCGATCGCAAAGCGCAGCGAGCCGAGCACTGCGCGCACGAATGTCGCCTCGTCGCGCCCGGCGCGCGCCGACGCCGCGATGCGCTGCTCGAGCAGCAGCAGCGCCAGGCCGTGCACCAGCGCCCAGGCCGCGATCGACGCATCGCGCGCGCCGCGCGCTTCGGGCACGCGCGTGGCCAGAGCACCGGCAAGATCCTCGAACACCCCGCCCGCGACCTCGCGCAGCCGCGCGTGCTTGGCGAACCGGATCTGCCCGCCGAACATGAGGCGGAAGCGCTGCGGGTGCTCGAGCGCAAAGCGTACGTAGGCCTCCCCCATGGCGCGCAGGCCGCCGGTTTCGGCCGCCCGGCGCTGCGCTTCGCCGAGCACGGCAAAGCCCTCCGCGGCGAGCGCCGCGAGCAGCGCCCCGCGGTCCGGGAAATGCCGGTAGGGCGCGTTGTGCGAGACCTTGGCACGGCGCGCCAGCTCGCGCATCGTCAGCGCCTCAAGCCCGTGCTTTTCCAGGAGTTTTCCAGCCGCCTGCCGCACCGCGGCCGAAAGATCCCCGTGATGGTAGCCGTGTTTCAATGTTGTCATCGGACACATTATGCCGGCATAAAGTTGTCGTCGTCAACATTCCGCGCGCTAGGTCTTTTTCTTCGCGTAGGGGTTGCGCCCGGTGCGCAGCTCGATGCGCAGCGGCGTGCCGGTGAGCCTGAAGGCGTCGCGGAACCAGCCCTCGAGGTAGCGCCGGTAGCCGTCGCTCACGTGCTGCAACGAGTTGCCGTGGATCACGATGCGCGGCGGGTTGGAGCCGCCCTGGTGCGCATAGCGCAGCTTGGGACGCGCGTGGCCGCGCCGGATCGGCGGCGCCTGGCGCTCGATCGCAGCGATGAGCGAGCGCGTGAGCTTCGGCGTCGAGAGCTTGGCCATCGCCGCCGCATAGGCGGCATCGACCGCGCGCAGCACCTCGCCCACCCCCTTGCCCGACTGCGCCGAGATGAACAGCGTATCGGCGAAGCCGAGGAAGCCGAGCTTCCAGCGCAGCTCACTCCTCACCCGCTCGCGCGCCTCCTTGCCGGCGGCGTCCCATTTGTTCACCGCGACTACCAGCGCCCGGCCGCGCTCGAGGATGTAGCCGGCGACGTGCGCATCCTGCTCCGAGACGCCCTCGGCGGCGTCGAGCACCAGCACCGCGACGTTGGCGGCCTCGAGCGCCTGCAGCGTCTTGACGATCGAGAAGCGCTCGATCTCGCCGCCCGCCTTGCCGCGCTTGCGCAGGCCGGCGGTATCGACCAGGGTGTAGCGGCGGCCGCTGCGCTCGAACGGCACCTCGATCGGGTCGCGCGTGGTGCCGGGCTCGCCGTGCGCGATCACCCGCGCCTCGCCCACCAGCGCATTGACCAGCGTCGATTTGCCGACGTTGGGCCGCCCCACGACCGCGATGCAGGGATGCCTGG
>JACOVA010000093.1 GCA_016177575.1 Betaproteobacteria bacterium | reverse complement strand
CGCTCGAGGCGGTGAAGCGCGGCCGCCCGGGCGACGTGCTGGTGATCGACCAGGCGGGCCGCATGGACGTCAACAGCTACGGCGGCGTGGCGGGGTTCACCACGCGCCATTATGGGCTTGTCGGTTGCGTCATCGATGGCGTGACGCGCGACATCGACGAATACAAGCAGCTCGGCCTGCCCGTGTTCGGCCGCGGCTTCATCCAGCAATCGATCCGCAACCGCTGCGCCTGCGCGGGCTACGCGATCGAGGTCCAGCTGGGCGGCGTGCCGGTGCGGCCGGGAGACCTGATCATGGCGGACGAGAACGGCGTGTGCGTCGTGCCGCGCGAGCGCATGGCCGAGGTGCTGGGCTACGCGCAGCTCTTCAAGTCCATCGAGGACGGGATCGTGGAGGCGGTGCGAAGCGGTGTGGACCCGGTGGCGGCGCACGACCGGGTGCGCTACGACCTGATGACGCGCGCGGGCTACAAGCCCTGAGCCGGGGTCAGCCCAGCTCCGCGCGCAGCAACCTGGCCGCCTCGACCATCGCCTTCATCTTGCCGAACGCGATGCTGCGCGGCAGGTATTTCATGCCGCAGTCGGGCGCGAGGATCAGGTTTTCCTTCTGCACGTAGGGTAGCGCACGCTTTACCCGCTCAATGATTTTCTGAGGAGTTTCGATTTTTGAATCATTCAGATCAATACATCCCAGAAGTATTTTCTTATTGCCCAAGGAACTCAGAACAGAACAATCCAGGTTCGGCTGCGCCGCCTCGATCGAGACCTGATCGCATTTGCAGCCGGCGAACTCGGCGAGGAACGAGTAGCCGGAGGGCTTTTCGTGGATGACCGCAGCATAGCCGAAGCAGATATGCACCGCGGTCGTCCCGTCGATCCCCTCGAGCGCGCGGTTGAGCGCTTTCAGCCCGTACTGGCGCGCCTTTTCCGGCCGCGCCTGCATCCAGGGCTCGTCGATCTGCACGATGTCGGCACCCGCGGCGAAGAGATCGCGGATCTCCTCGTTCACCGCGACCGCGTAGTCCATCGCCGCCGCCTCCCCGGACTCGTAGAAGTCGTTCTGCGCCTGCTCGCTCATCGTGAACGGGCCGGGCACCGTGATTTTGATTTTTCTACTGGTATTACTTCTCAAAAAAAGAAGATCATCCACCTCGACCGGCCCGCGCCGCCGGATCTTCCCCGCGATGCGCGGCAGGGTGATCGGGTGCCCCGAGCGGTCCAGCCCCTTGCCCGGGTTGTTGATGTCGACCCCCTCGAGCGCGGTGGCGAAGCGGTTGGAGTAGCTCTCGCGCCGGATCTCGCCGTCGGTGACGATGTCGAGACCGGCCTCCTCCTGCGCGCGGATCGCGAGCAGCGTCGCATCGTCCTGCGCCTGCGCCAGCCAGGGCTCGGGAATGCGCCACAGCTCTGTTGCGCGCAGCCGCGGCGGAAAGCGCTTGGCGAGCTGCTCGCGGTCGATCAGCCAGTCGGGCTGGGGATAGCTGCCCACCAGGGTCGTCGGAAACAGCAATTCGCTAGCCATTGAAGAACCTCGGGGAGGTGGCCTTGAGCCGCTCGGGGTCGACGCGGCCGCTCCGCTGAATATAGCTCCAGGCGAGCTCGCGCGGCGAGAGCTGCATGTGCTCCGGGAAATGCTCGTACCACTGGCCGCTCGCGTCCGCCGCGGCGACGAGCTTCTCCACGATCGGCCGGCGTTCCGCTTCGAAAGCCGAAAGAGCTGTCCCCGGGTTGGATTCACTCTCGAGTAAGACCCTGGCAAGAACGATCGCATCCTCCATCGCAAGCCGCGTCCCCGAGCCAATCGAAAAATGCGCCGTGCGCAAGGCGTCGCCGATCAGCACCGTGTTGCCGACGTGCCAGCGCCGGTTGCGCACCTTCGGGAAATTGCGCCAGATCGAGCGGTTCGAGATCAGGGGCTCGCATTGCAGCGTCTCGGCGAAGACGCCGGCGCAGTACTTCAGGGTCTGCTCCTCGCTCATCGCGGCGAAGCCGGCGCGCTGCCAGGTCGCGGGGTCGCACTCGAAGATGAACGTGCTCATCTTCGGCGAATGGCGATAGTGGTGCGCGTTGAAGCTGCCGTGCTCGTTCTGCACGAAGGTCTGAGTCAGGGTGTCGAAGGTCTTGGTCGTGCCGAACCAGGCGAACTTGTTGCCGAGCGGCTCCACCGTGGTGCCGAAGTCGGCCGTGCTCCTGACGAAGGAATTGGCGCCGTCAGCGGCAACGATGAGGTCGTAGCCCTTGAGTTCTTCCTTGTCCCTCAAGGTTCTTTGATATTGCGGAACGATCGATACGCTTGCCAACCGCTCCTGCAGCAACTGCAAGAGCTTCAAGCGACCAACGGCTGCAAACCCGATTCCATCAATCACCACGCGCTCGCCGCGGTGCGCGATCGCGAGGTCGGCCCAGCTTTCCATCTGCGGCGTGACGAGCGCGAAGGTTTCCGGGTCGTCGGCGCGCAGGAACTCGAGCGCCCGGTCGGAGAACACCACGCCGAAGCCGAAGGTCGAATCGCGCGGGTTCTGTTCGACGATGCGGATGCTCCATGCCGGCCGCCGTCGACGCAGCAGATACGCAAGGTAGAGTCCGGCCGGGCCGGCGCCTGCGATGAGGATTTTCACGTTTAGGAAGCCATCAGCCGCGGCAGGAGGAGCGTCAGCTCGGGCACCGCGATCAGCAGCGCGACCACGCCGAGCGCGAGCGCGATGAACGGCGTCACCGAGACGATGATCTCGCGCATCGTGGTCCGCGGTGCCGCGCCCTTGGCGACGAACAGCAGCATGCCGAAGGGCGGCGTGGCAAGGCCGATCTCGAGCAGCATGAGCATCAGCACGCCGAACCAGACCAGCTCGAAGCCGAGCTGCTGCACCACCGGCATGAACAGCGGCGCGGTGATCATCATCATGCTGACCTGGTCCATGAAGCACCCCAGGAACAGCAGGATGGCGAGCATCCCGACCAGCACGGCGAGCGGCGGCAGACCGGAGCCGGTGACGAGCTCCGAGAGGCCGTTCGACGCCTGGGTGAACGCGAGAATCTGCGAGAACGTCACCGATCCGCAGATGATGAACAGCGTCATCACGGTAAGGCGCAGCGTCATGTTCACCGAGCGCGCGAAGTTGCGCCAGCTCAGGCACCGGTAGGCGGCCGCCGCGGCCACCGCGGCGGCGGCGCCGAGCGCGGCCGACTCGGTCGGAGTGGCGATGCCGCCGATGATGCTGCCGACCACGACGACGAAGATCGCCAGCAGCGGCAGCACGTATTTGGCGAACGGCAGCAGCCGCTCGCGCCACGACAGGCGTCCCACGTCGTAAGGCGGGGCGAGGTCGGGCCGCAGCCAGCAGCGCAGCACCACGTAGCCGAAGAAGAGCGTTGCCAGGATGAGCGCCGGGATGATGGATGCGACCAGCAGCTCGCCGATCGGGATGCGCGCCACCGAGCCGAGCAGCACCGCCAGCGCCGAGGGCGGGATCAGCATCGCCAGCCCGCCGACCGCGACGATCGGTCCGACCGCCACCGACGGGTGGTAGCCGCGCTTGTACATCTCCGGCAGCAGCGTCGAGCTGAGCATGGCGGTATTGGCGATGGTCGAGCCCGAGAGCGAAGCGAAGATCGTGCCGCCGGTGATCGCCACCAGCCCGAGCCGCCCCGGCAGGCGCGCGATCAGCCGGTCCACCGCATCGATCGCGCGCCCGGCGACGCCGGTGTGGAACATCACCTCGCCCATGAAGATGAAGAGCGGGATCGGCATGAGCGCGAAACTCTGCACCGATTCGGCGGCGTTGCGCACCAGCTGCTCGACGCCCTTGTCGCCGCCCATGAACGCGTAGGCGCCGACGAGATTGGTGGCGAAGAACGCGAACACCACCGGTACGCCGAGCGCCATGAGCACGAGCAGCGTCCCCAGCAGCATGCCGAGGGTCTCGTACCACGCCATGGGCCTAGATGCCCTCGTGCAGCGCTGCCGGCGCCCTGGCCTGCGGCGGGCGCACGAGCCAGCGCAGATACACCCCGAGCAGAACCAGCATCACGAGCGGCACCAGGGCGAACACGTACCACTCGGGGAACACGAAGCTCTTGTGCACCATGACGCCGGACTCGAACGAGCGCCATGCCACGCGGCAGGCGTAATAGAGCAACGCCGCGCATACCGCCGCGCCAAGCGCATCGGTGAGGCGCCGCACGCGCGCGTGCAGCCGCGCGGGCAGCCGCTCGACCACCAGCTCGATCGCGATGTGGCCCTCCTCGCGCAGCAGCCAGGGCGCGCCGAGGAAGGTCACCGCGTAGAGCATGTACTCGGAGGCCTCGAGCGCCCAGGTGAGCGTGAACACGCGCAAGTAGCGCGCCGCGATGTCGCACAGGATGAGCAGCGTGAGCAGCACCACGAGCGCCGCCGCGACGAGCGCCAGCCCGTCGATCAGCAGGTCGAACCAGGAGCGCGGCGACGCCGGGGCCGGGGGTCCCGCCAAGGCGCTACTTGCCGCTCAGCAGCGGCCGCACCTTCTTCACGAACTCGGCATTGCCCTTGGCGAGCGACTCCCAGTACAGCTCCTCGGCCTGGCGCGCGAAGCCCGGACCGAGGTCGACGTACTTGATTCCCGCCTGCTCCTGCACCGCCTGCTGCCGGCCGCTCTCCTCGTCGCGCCACTTCGGCCATTCGCCCTCGACCCATTCGGCGGCGCGCGTCAGGCACTGGCGCTGCTCGTTGTCGAGCGATTTCCACTTGTCGAGGTTGACGAGGATCGCCACTGCGGCGCTGATGAAGCCGGGACCGTAGCGGTACTTGGTGTACTTGTGCCAGCCGAAGTCGGCGATGCCCCACAGCGGCCAGCCGTAGCCGTCCACCGTGCCGCGCTCGAGCGCGGTGTGCACCTCGGGCGGGGCCATGCGCACCGGCAGGCCGCCGAGCGACTTGAAGAACACGTCGTAGATCGGCGTCGAGCGCAGGCGGAAGCCGTCGAACTTGCCCCCCTGCGCCGGCTTGAGCGTGTAGATGTGGAAGCGAACGCCGTTCATCAGATGCGTGAGATACCAGGCGTTGAGCTTCTGGTTGTGGATCTCGTTGATGAGCGCCCAGGCGCCGTTCCGCCTCTGCTCGGCGGACTCGTTGCGCGCCACGCTGATGACGTCGCCCTCCGGGACGGCGCCGACATAGTAGTTGGGCGGACCGTAGTGCATGTCGACCACCCCGCTCTTGAGCGCGTTCCACTGCTCGAGCGACTTGATGGCCTCGGGGCCGACCACGCTGACGCCGACCTTGCCGGCGCATTGCCGGTTGACCTCCGTCACCCAGCGGCCGAACTGCACCACGTACACGGACTTCACGGGAAGGAATGCCGCCGCCTTGAGCTTGACTTCCGCTGCTCCCGCAGCCGACCAGGTTCCCGCCGCGGCAAGCGCGGCCGCAATAGTGGCAAATCGAGCGTAATGCTTCACCGGACCCTCCTCCGAGTGTGGCGCGGGTCGAGTCTAGCGCGGCGCGCCCGGCGGCGCCAGCAGCCCGAGGTGCCGGAACAGCGCGACGTAGCGGCCCACCAGCGCGCGCTGGTACTCGGCCATGTCGCGTCCGCGCCAGTCGTACAGGCCCTCGCCCTCGCGCGCGCCGCGCTTGCCCTCCTGCATCAGGCGCTGCACGATCGCCGGCGGCTCGTAGCGCGGCGCCTGCAGCGCGCGCGCCATCGAGCTCGACGCGTAGTACAGGATGTCGAGGCCGCCGTAATCGATGAACTCGCACAGCCCCATCGCCGCGTAGCGCGGCCCGAAGCCTGCGCGCACCGCCCGGTCGACGTCCTGCGCGCTCGCCACGCCCTCCTCGACCAGGCGCGCGGCCTCGTTCATCGCCGCCGCCTGCAGCCGCGGCACGATGAACCCGGGCGAGGGCGCGCAGCGCACCACCACCTTGCCCGCCGACTCGAGCAGCGTCCTGAGCGCCGCGACGCTGTCCTCGGCGGTGCTTTTCGCCGGGCTCAGCTCGACGAGCGGGATGAGGTAGGCCGGGTTGAGGAAATGCGCGTTGAGAAAGCGCTGCGGGCGCTCGACCAGGCCGGCGAGCGCGTCGGCGAGAAACGAGGACGTGGTCGAGGCGATGATCGCCTCGGGCCGCAGATGCGCGCAGGCGCGCGCCAGCGCGTCGCGCTTCGCCTCGAGCGTCTCGGTGACCCCCTCGAACGCGAAGTCGGCGGCCGCGAGCGCCGCCGGCGCCTGCGCCAGCGGCAGCACGCGCACGCGCCCGAGGATCGCGCGGCGCTGCGCCTCGTCGAGCACGCCCAGCTCGCGCAGCAGCGCCAGATTGGCTGCGATCTCCTCGAGCGCCTCGCGGCGCAGCCGCTCCGCGTCCGCCGCGGCGCGCGGCTTGAAATCGACGATGTCGACGCCAAAGCCGGCGTAGGCAAAGACCTGCCCGATACCCCGCCCCATGCGCCCGGCGCCGAGCGCGACGATGCGCGTCATGCGCCGGTCTCCAGCAGCCGCTGCAGCGCCGCGCGCGACAGGCCGGCGAGCCCGAGCGACTCGAGCGTCCGCGCGCCGGCGCGCAGATCGCGGCCGAGCACCGCCGAGCCGAGCGCAAGCAGCCCGCGCGCGACCGGGCAGGGCACGCCGGCCCATTCGCATACCGAGACCAGGAAGGCGAGGCCGAGCTCGACGTCTTCGCGCATGTAGCGATGCTCGGTGAGCACGATGCGCTCGCGCCAGTCCTCCGAGTCGGTCAGCTTCTGATGGATGCGCCGGCCGTACATCCATTCCTCTCCGTCCGCGCGATAGTGGTCGGCGAGCGGGAAGTGCGGCGGCCGGTAGCCGAGCGCCTCGCGCGCGGCGATGCGCTCGGCATCGAGCGCGTCGGTGACGCGGCGGATCGCCGGCTGCGTGCCTTCCTTGTGGATGTCCCAGCGCTCGAAATGCTCGAGCGGGCCCGCGTTCATGAGCACGAGCGGCGGATGGATGACCGGGCCCGCGTTCATGAGCGCCGCCGAGAGCGCATCTTCGACGGGCTCGACGGCGGCAAACGCCGCTTTCAGCACTAGCAACGCCTCTTTCCTCCTTCCCGGAAAGATCCCCGTAGGCAGGCGTGTCGCGCGCGCGGTGATCGCTGCGGTCGCGGGCCCGTGCTTGCGCGTCAGCCAGGGCAGCGTTCCCGTTTCGCCGACGGCGACCTCCGCCCGGCAGCCCGCCTCGCGCAGCGTGCGCGCCACCAGGTAGGCGCCGAACGTCCCCGGCGCAAGAAAGACCACTTGGCCGTCGGTGACATACGGCGCGATGCGCTTCGCGTTCTCGACCTGCGTGAACGCGGGATCCGGCAGCATGAGAAGCTCCGCGCCGCGCACCGCCTCGCCCGGATCCGCAGCGACGCAGGCGATCGGGACCAGCCGCTCGCCGCCCGCGTCCTTGAGGGCGATGGCGCGCGTCGCGCGCGCGTGCTCGAGCGCGGCGGCGTTGCGCCGCCAGAAGCGCACCTCGTGGCCCTGTTCCGAAAGGTCGGCGACGGCGGCATAGGCGCCGTTGCCGCCGCCGAGAACTGCGATCCGCATGAACGCATCTTATACTTGCGTCCTCGGCATGGAGCGCTCATTCAAGGAGGAAGTCGCGAAACTCACCCTCGGTGAGGGCGAGGAGTTCCGCGGCGAAGGCATACTCGCGGTGACCAAGGCGCTGCTGCAGTCCGGCGTCGCCTACGTGGGCGGCTACCAGGGCGCGCCGGTGTCGCACATGATGGACGTGCTCAACGACGCGCGCGAAATCCTCGATGCGCTCGGCGTGCACGTCGAGACCAACGCCTCGGAAGCCGGCGCGGCGGCGATGCTCGGCGCCTCGATCAACTACCCGTTGCGCGGCGCGGTCACCTTCAAGTCGACCGTGGGCACCAACGTCGCCTCGGACGCGCTCTCCAATCTGGCCTCGGCGGGCGTCAAGGGCGGCGCGCTGATCGTGCTCGGCGAGGACTACGGCGAGGGCGCCTCGATCATCCAGGAGCGCAGCCACGCCTTCGCGATGAAGTCGCAGATCTGGCTGCTCGACCCGCGGCCGAACCTGCCCAAGATCGTCGAGATGGTCGAAAGGGGATTCGAGCTTTCGGAAGCCTCGAGCACGCCGGTGATGCTCGAGCTGAGAATCCGCGCCTGCCACGTGCATGGATCTTTTGTTGCGAAAAAGAATTTGCGTTCAAGCCAATCCAAGAACAATCCGATCCCGGGCCCGGATTTCGATTTCGACCGCATCAGCCTGCCGCCCGCGACCTACGCGCAGGAAAAGCACAAGGTGGAAGTGCGCTGGCCCGCCGCGATCGCTTTCATCAAGAAAAATGAATTAAACGAAGTATTCGCGGGTGAAATGTCCGACACCGGCATCGTGTGCCAGGGCGGCATGTACAACGCGACGCTGCGCGCGCTGCAGCTCGTCGGCCTCGCCGACGCCTTCGGCGCCGCGCGCATTCCCATCTACTGCCTGAACGTCACCTATCCGCTCGTGCCCGAGGAAATCACCGCGTTCTGCCGCGGCAAGAAGTCGGTGCTCGTGGTCGAGGAAGGCCAGCCCGCCTACATCGAAGACGCGATCCGGGCCACGCTGCACCGGCATGAGGTCGGCGGGGTCAGGGTTCTCGGCAAGGGCCTGCTGCCGGTGGCGGGGGAATACACCGGAGAGGTGGTCTTGGCGGGAATCGGCAGGTTCCTGAATCTGCAATCCGAAGTCGATGCAATAAGAAAACTGAAAGGAAAAGCGGCCGAGCTGCTCGGCGCCGTCCCGGCGCGCCCGCCGGGATTCTGCGTCGGCTGCCCGGAGCGGCCGGTGTTCGCGGCGATGAAGATCGCGGAGAAGGAGACCGGCCCTTTTCATGTTTCGGCGGACATCGGCTGCCATACCTTCTCCACGCTGCCGCCGTTCAATATCGGCCACACGGTGCTCGGCTACGGCCTCGGGCTCGCCTCCAACTCGGCGGTGCAGCCGATGTTCGGCCGGCGCACCGTGACCATGATGGGCGACGGCGGCTTCTGGCACAACGGCCTCACCTCGGGCATCGCCAACGCCGTGTTCAACAGGGACGACGGCATCCTCGTCATCATGAAGAACGGCTACAGCTCGGCCACCGGCACCCAGGAGCTGCCTTCGAGCCCGCAGCACAGCGAGTTCAAGGCGGGCGACATGGCGATCGAGCGCGCCCTTGCGGGCGTCGGCGTGGGCTGGGTGAAGACCGTCGACAACTACCGCGTCGGCGAGGTCGCGAAGACGCTCAAGGAGGCGATGCGCAGCGACTACAAGGGGCTCAAGGTGATCGTCGCCGAAGGCGAGTGCCAGCTGGAACGGCAGCGCAAGTTGCGGCCTTTGATTTCCCGGAGCCTGGCTGAAGGAAAAAGAACCGTGCGCGTCAAATACGGCGTGGACGAGGATACCTGCACGGGCGACCACTCGTGCATCCGGCTCTCGGGCTGCCCGACGCTCACCGTCAAGGACAACCCCGATCCGCTGCGGCGCGACCCGGTGGCGACCGTGATCGAGGGCTGCGTGGGCTGCGGCCTGTGCGGCGAGAACGCGCACGCGGCCGTGCTATGCCCGTCCTTCTACCGGGCGGAAGTGGTGCAGAACCCGAATATTGTTGATCGCTTGTTCTTTTTTCTAAGAGATCTTTTCAGTGGAACGGCAGTTCACTAGGGAGATCGAAAGCCTCAAGCTGGGCGACGGCGAGGTCTTCCATGGCGAAGGCATTCTCGCGGTGACCAAGGCGCTGCTGCAGTCCGGCGTCTCCTACGTCGGCGGCTACCAGGGCGCGCCGGTGTCGCACCTGCTCGACGTGATGGTGCAGGCGCGCGAGTACATGGACGAGCTCGGCGTGCACGTCGAGGCCTGCACCAGCGAAGCCTCGGCCGCGGCGATGCTCGGCGCCTCGATCAACTACCCGGCGCGCGGCGCGGTGACCTGGAAGTCGATCGTCGGCACCAACGTCGCCGCCGACGCCCTGTCCTACCTGGCGAGCGCGGGCGTGATGGGCGGCACCCTGATCGTGCTCGGCGAGGACTACGGCGAGGGCGGCGTCGTCGCCCAGGAGCGCAGCCATGCCTTCGCCATGAAGTCGCTCATGTGGCTGCTCGACCCGCGGCCGAATCTCGCCACCATCGTGCGCATGGTCGAGCGCGGCTTCGAGCTCTCGGAAGCCTCCAGCACGCCGGTGATGATGGAGCTGCGCATTCGCGCCTGCCATCTGCATGGATCCTTTGTTTCCGGGAGCAATCTTGCCCCTGCGGTCTCCACGCGCAACCGGCTGGAGGGCCCGCCCAGGGAGTTCGTCTACGACCGGCTGGCGCATCCGCCGGCCATCTTCCGCCAGGAGAAGCTGAAGAACGACGTGCGTCTGCCGGCGGCCCGGCGTTTCGTTCT
>JACOVA010000092.1 GCA_016177575.1 Betaproteobacteria bacterium | reverse complement strand
GTGAACGGCATTTACCCGACCGACGCTCCGGCGCAGGTCGAGTACCTGCTCGCCGATTCGGGCTCGGCGTACGTGTTCGTGGAGGACGACGAGCAGCTCGACAAGGTGCTCGAGGTGCGCGCGCGCCTGCCCGGGCTGCGCAAGATCATCGTCTTCGACATGGAGGGCCTGCACGAGCTGAGCGATCCCCAGGTCATGAGCCTGGAGGCGCTGCGGCAGCTCGGGCGCGAGTACCACGCGGCGCACCCGGAGGAGTGGGAGCGGCGCATCGGCGTGCGCAAGCCCGAGGATCTGGCGATCCTGGTCTACACCTCCGGCACCACCGGCAAGCCCAAGGGGGCGATGATCTCGCACGCCAACATCGTTCTCACCTGCGCCGCCTACCAGGCGTCCTTTCCGCAGGACGAGCACGACGAGCGCATGGCCTTCCTGCCGCTTTGCCACATCGCCGAGCGCGTGGGCGGCGAGTATCACTCGATCTACTCGGGCGCGGTGCTCAATTTCGTCGAGAACCCGGAGACCGTGCCGGAGAACGTGCGCGAGATCGCGCCCACCGTGTTCACCGCGGTGCCGCGCGTCTGGGAGAAGTTCTACTCGGGCGTGCTGATCGGCCTCAAGCAGGCGGGCATCGTGCAGCAGTGGGCCTACCGGGTGGCGATCGGCCTCGGCGCCCGGCGCGCGCGGCTGCGCGAGGCGCGCAAGCCGGTGCCCGCCTGGCTCGAGGCGGCGTTCTGGCTGGCGCGCGTGCTGGTGCTCAACAACGTCAGGAAGCTCATCGGCGTGCACCGCGCCAAGGTGCTGATCACCGGCGCGGCGCCCATCTCGCCGGAGCTGATCCGCTGGTACATGGCGCTCGGCCTGGAGATGTTCGAGGTCTGGGGCCAGACCGAGTCCTGCGGCGCGGTCACCTCCAACGTCGCCGGCAAGGTCAAGCCCGGATCGATCGGACCGCGCATGTCGCATGCCGAGGTCAAGGTCTCGCCCGAGGGCGAGCTGCTGGTGCGCGGCAAGACCGTTTTCATGGGCTATCTCAACCAGCCCGAGAAGACCGCCGAGACGCTGAAGGACGGCTGGCTGCATACAGGGGATGTCGGCAGGGTGGACGAGGAAGGCTGCTTCTACATCACCGACCGGATGAAGGACATCATCATCACCGCCGGCGGCAAGAACATCACCCCCTCGGAGATCGAGAACCAGCTCAAGTTCTCTCCCTACATCACCGACGCGGTGGTGATCGGCGAGCGGCGCCCCTATCTCGTAGCGCTGATCATGATCGACCACGAGAACGTCGAGCGCTACGCGCAGGACAGCGCGATCCCGTTCTCCAACTTCGCCAGCCTGTGCCGCCGCCCCGAGGTGCAGGCGCTGATCCAGGCCGAGGTCGAGCGCGTCAACCAGCTGTTCGCGCGCGTCGAGCAGGTGAAGAAGTTCCGCCTCATCGAGCAGAAGCTCACCGCCGAGGACGAGGAGCTGACGCCCACCATGAAGCTCAAGCGCAAGCTCGTCAACGAGAAGTACAAGGACCTGATCGAGACGATGTACATGAAGGAAGCCGCCTGATAAAGTAGCGGCGAACCTGGCCAACCGGAGGGGGATCATGAGAAAAGCCGTCCTTGCCGCAGCGCTCGCGCTCGGCGCACCGCTTGCCCTTGCCCAGGGGCAGGGCGTGAGCAAGACCGAGATCGTCCTCGGCACCGCACAGGACCTGTCGGGGCCGATCGTTGCGCTCTCCAAGCCGGCGGTCAACGGCATGCGCATGCGCATCGACGAGATCAACGAGGCGGGCGGCATCCACGGCCGCAAGCTGAGGCTGGTCGTGGAGGACCACGGCTACGACCCGAAGAAGGCCGTGCTCGCGGCGCAGAAGATGATCCAGCGCGACCGCATTTTCGCTGCGATCGGCTCGATCGGCACGCCGACCGCCATGGCGGCGATGCCGCTCTACCTGGAAAAGGGTGTCGGCCACCTGTTCCCGCTCACCGGCGCGCGTCAGATGTTCGATCCGCTGCACAAGCTCAAGTACTCGCTCGCGGCGCCGTACTACGACCAGATGCGCGCGGCGCTCAAGCGCCTGATCAAGGAAAAGAGCCTCAAGCGCGCCTGCACCATCTACCAGGACGATGACTTCGGCCTGGAGGTGAAGGAGGGCGGCGAGGCCGCGCTCAAGGAGCTCGGCATGAAATACGTCGAGGTCACGACCTACAAGCGCGGCTCGACCGATTTCTCCTCGCAGGTGCAGAGGATGAAGGGTGCGAATTGCGAGGTCGTGGTGATGGGCACCATCATCCGCGAGACCATCGGCACCATCGTCACCGCGCGCAAGCTCGGCTTCAACCCCGAGTTCATCGGCACCACCGCCTCGTACTTCGACATCATCCACAAGCTCGGCGGCCCTGCGGTCAACGGCTTCTACTCCGGCTGCACGATCAACTATCCGTACGCCGACGACCCGTCGTCGAACGTGCGCGACTGGTTCCAGCGCTACAAGGCGAAGTACAAGGAGGACCCGACCGTGCTCTCCGTGTACGGCTACCAGATCGTGACCCTCGCCGCCGCCGGGATCGAGAAGGCGGGCCCCAAGCTCACGCCGGCGACGCTCTCCAAGGGAATCGACAGCCTCGCCTTCCCGCGCGACATGTTCGGCGGCGACGAGCAGCGCTTCTCGTCCACCAAGCACCTGGGCTCGAACCGCGCCAAGCTCTGCCAGATCGTCGACGGCCGCTGGCGCTCGCTGACGGACTTCATCACCGACTGACGCGGTCGGAGCAGGGGTGCGCTAGCCGACCACGTAGGCGGCGCTGCCGGTGGCGATGAGCTCGCCGGCGTCGTTCGCGAGCTCCATGTGCGTCACCGCGATGCGGCTGCCTTTGCGCACGACGCGCGCGGTGGCGACGAAGTGCTTGCCGCGGCCGGGCCGCAGGTAGTCCACGCGCAAGTCGATCGTGCCCATCTTGGGAAACGAGGTCGGGATGCCGGTCATCTCGGCCGCGAGGGAGAGCATGATCGCGAACCCGCCCGCGACATCGAGAGTCGCCGAGATGACGCCGCCGTGCAGGATCTGGCGCGCCGGGTTGCCTACGAGCTCCGGGCGCATGTCGAAGCGCAGCTTCGGCGCATCCGGCTCGAACGACTCCACTTTCAGCCCCAGCAGCTTGTTGAACGCGATGTGCTCCTCCATCACCTTGCGCATCAGCGCCTGGATGGCACGGTTCTTGAGGTTCATGGTCACCATCCCAGCTGTCTGGCGGCGAGGTCCTTCATGATCTCGGTGCTGCCGCCGCCGATCTGCATCACCTTGGCCTCGCGGTAGATGCGCTCGGCGCGCGAGCCGCGGACGAAGCCCGCGCCGCCCAGCGTCTGCACGGCGGCATCGGCGCAGAACTGCATCGTGTCGGTGGCGAAGTTCTTCAGCATCGCCAGCTGGGCGATGTAGCGCGGCTCGCGCGGCGCCTCGCCGAGCTTCCAGGCGGTGTCGTAGAGCATCGCCCGCGACGCGTGCACGCGCGTCTGCATCTCGACCAGCTTGTGGCGGATCGCCTGGTGCTCGACGAGCGTCCTGCCGAAGGTCTTGCGCTCGCGCGCCCACGCGAGCGCGTCCTCGAGGCAGGCCTGCGCGAAGCCGACCGCCCCGGCCGCCATCGACAGGCGCTCGGAGTTGAAGTTCTGCATGATGGCGCGAAAGCCCTTGTTCTCCTCGCCGATCCGGTTCGAGGCCGGGACGCGCACGTTGTCGAAGTGCAGGCTCGCGGTATCGGAGCACCACCAGCCCATCTTCTTGAGCGGCGCACGCGTGAACCCGGGGCGCTCGCGCTCGATCAGCAGCAGCGACACGCCGGCGGCGCCCGGCCCTCCGGTGCGCACCGCCACGGTGTAGTAGTCGGCGCGCATGCCCGAAGTGATGAAAGTCTTCTCGCCGTTGACTATGTAGTCGGTATTTTCCTTTTTCGCGGAAGTCTTCAAAGCGGCAACGTCGGAACCCCCGCCGGGCTCGGTGATGGCGAGCGCGCTGATCTTCTCGCCGGCGAGGATCTGCGGCAGCACGCGGCGCTTGAGCTCCTCGCTGCCGACTGCGGCGATCGGCGGCGCGCCGATGGTGTGCGAGAACAGGCTCGCCGACAGGCCGCCGCAGCCCGCGCGGGCGAACTCCTCGGCGCTGACGATGCGCAAGAAGTAGTCGGCCACCGGCGCCTCGCCGGTTCTTTCTGTGCCGCCATACTCCTCGGCATAGCCGAGGCCGAGCAGGCCGGCGCGCGCCGCCCTGCGGTAGAGCTCGCGCGGGAACTCGCCCGCCTCGTCCCATTCCGTCGCATACGGGAGGACCTCGCGCTCGACGAAGCGCCGCACCGTGTCGCGGAACGCCTCGTGCTCGTCGGTGAGCGAGGGATGCGCCCTGGTCATGAGTCGCTCGGTCAAGTCCTCGCTCAGGCGGGCTCGAATTCCACGAGCAGATTTCCGGGTGCGACCTGGACTCCGGTTCTCACATGGATGGATGTGATTCTTATTGAGAAAGGCAATTCCAGGCCATGTTCCATTTTCATGGCTTCCAGCACCACGAGTGGCTGGCCGGCCGCGATGGTGTCGCCGACCTTGCCGTTGACCGCGACCACGCGCCCGTTCATCGGCGCCGCGAGCCGGCCGTCCACCGCCGCGACGCCCCGCTTTTGGGGCGGGTCGTAGAGCGCATTGCGCAGCGTGAAGCTGTGCCCGCGCTGCACGAAATGAACCGTGTCGCCTTCGACCACGTGAGTCGGCTTTGCGCCGGTGCCGCCTGCGTTGAATGCCAAGACCTTTTCATCGAATTTCACGCGGGCGCAATGGGCGGGGTTGTTGCTCCAGCCGGTCCATTCGCCGTAGTCGCCGGCGAACAGTGGCGCCGCCGCCTGCAGGTCGGGCTTCGCGCTTTCGAAGCCGAAGCGCGCAAGAAAATCCGTCGTTGCCTTGCCGGCAGCGAAAGCTTCGTCTCTCAGCACGGCCGCAAGGAAAGCCTTGTTGGTCGGCAGGCCGAGCGCGACGGTCGCGTCGAGCGCGCGCGCGAGCTGCTCGCGCGCCTCGTCGCGCGACGGCGCGTGCGCGATCAGCTTGGCGATCATGGAGTCGTAGTGAGGAGCGATGACGGCGCCCGATGCGAGCGCATGCTCGACGCGCACTCCGGCCGGCGGCTGCCAGAGCGCGAGCACCCCGGCCTGGGGCAGGAACGCGCGTGCCGGGTCCTCGGCGCACAGCCGTGCCTCGATCGCGTGCCCGGCGAACCGGATCTCGTCCTGCCGCGCGGGCAGCGGCTCGCCGGCGGCGACGCGCAGCTGCCATTCCACGAGATCGATTCCGGTACACGCTTCGGTCACCGTATGCTCGACCTGCAGGCGCGTGTTCATTTCCATGAACCAGAACCTGCCTCCCTGGTCGAGGAGGAACTCCACGGTCCCGGCGCCCACGTAGCCTGCCGCGCGCGCCACCGCGAGCGCGGCCGCGCCCGTCGCGGCGCGCAGCTTCGCGTCCAGCGCGGGCGCGGGCGACTCCTCGATGAGCTTCTGGTGGCGGCGCTGCACCGAGCAGTCGCGCTCGCCCAGATGCACGACGCCGCCGAGCATGTCCGCGAAGACCTGCACCTCGACGTGGCGCGCCGCCTCGATCGCCGGCTCGAGGAGCAGGCGACCGTCGCCGAAGGCGTGCTCTGCCTCCGAGCGCGCGCTCGCGAGCGCCGCCGGGAGCTCCGCGGCGTTGCGCACCAGCCGCATGCCGCGGCCGCCGCCGCCGGCGGCCGCCTTTACCAGCAGGGGAAACTCGAGCTTGCCGTGCGTGACGTACTCGGGCAGCGCCGGCACGCCGGCTGCGCGCGCAATGCGCTTCGCCTCGCCCTTGTCGCCCATGGCGCGGAGCGCGGCGGCCGGCGGGCCGATCCAGATTAATTCGTGATTCTGAACTTCAATGGCAAATCTTTCGCTTTCGGCGAGAAAGCCATAGCCCGGGTGCACGGCATCTGCGCCCGCAGCCTTCGCAGCTGCAAGGACCGAGTCGATGTTCAGGTACGAATCCCTCGGTGAAGAACCGCCGACATGAAAGGCGGCATCGGCCGCGCGCACGTGCAGCGCGTCGCGGTCGGCATCCGAGTACACCGCGATCGTGCGCAGGCCCATGCGCTTCGCCGTGCGCATGACGCGCAGCGCGATTTCCCCCCGGTTTGCGACCAGAACCGAAGCGAATTTCACCGGCGCCTTACTTTCGCGTCGGCAGGATGTGCATGTACTTGCAGATGATGCCGAGCATCACCTCGTCCGCGCCGCCGCCGATCGAGCCCAGGCGCCCGTCGCGGTAGGCGCGTGACACCGGGTTGTCCCAGGTGTAGCCCATGCCGCCCCAGTACTGCAGGCAGGTGTCGGAGACCTCGCGGCGCAGCCGCCCGCACTTGAGCTTCGCC
>JACOVA010000101.1 GCA_016177575.1 Betaproteobacteria bacterium | reverse complement strand
GCTCGTCGCGCGCATTCGCACGATCCGAGGGATCAAGGTCTTGCTGGACGCGGACTTGGCGGAGCTTTACGGCGTGTCCACCAAGGCGCTGGTCCAGGCAGTCAAGCGGAACCCCGCGCGCTTTCCGCTGGACTTCATGTTTCTCATGACGAAACAAGAGGTTGCAAACTTGAGGTCACAAATTGTGACCTCAAGTTCGCCCAAGCGGCTGGATGATCTGGAGTCGAGGTACGACCGCCAATTCAAGGTGGTGTTCGACGCGATTCGCGCGCTGATGGCGCCGCCGGCGCCCGCGCCGAAACGCCGCATCGGATTCGTCGCCGGTGACTGAGCGGCGCTACCACTCTCGCCAGCCGAGCAGCACGGGAAAGTAAAGGCCCCGTCGCGCCCTTTGCGTCTTCAAAGTAGCGGTCGATCCGGAAGCTACGGCCGCGACTGCGCAAGCTGTGTTCATTTCGCGCCATCGGGTGTGGACCGAGCAGCCATCGCCCGCGTTCTCCGGTTACGGCGTTGGTGAGAGGGGCGAAGAGAAACCTGGATTCCCGCTTGCGCGGGAATGACGAAGAAGGCCGCGGGGAGGAGGAGGAAAGAATTTCCCTGAACAAGAACAAAGGCGGCTCGCCGGGACGCGGGACGCGGTCGAGGCCGGGAGGCGCAAGAATGTGAGCTCGCGCGGCGCCGGGCGGCCCGGGGCAAATAGAGTTTCTATCCGTTAGTGCGCTTGATCCCAGTTCTCGCCGACGCCGACGTCGACGATTAGAGGGACTTCGAGCTTGGCGACGTTCTGCATTACCTCCCGGACTTTTTCCTTCAACGCATCCAGCTCCTGGTCGGGTACTTCGAGCACCAGCTCGTCGTGCACCTGCATGATGAGCATGCTGTTGAGCTTTTCCTCGTCGAGCCAGCCCTGCACCGCGATCATCGCCAGCTTGATCAGGTCGGCGGCGGTGCCCTGCATGGGCGCGTTGATCGCGGCGCGCTCGGCCGCGGCGCGGCGCGCGGGCGAGCCCGATTTCATCTCCGGCAAGCGCAGGCGCCGGCCGAACACGGTCTCCACGTAGCCGTCCTTGCGCGCCCGCTCGCGCGTTTCGTCCATGAAGCGCTTCACCCCCGGGTAGCGGGTGAAGTAGGAGTCGATGTAGGCCTGCGCGGTGGCGCGCTCGATGCCGAGGTTCTGCGCCAGCCCGAAGGCGCTCATGCCGTAGATGAGGCCGAAGTTGATCACCTTGGCGGTGCGCCGCTCGTCCCTGCTCACCTTGTCGAGCGGCACGCCGAAGACCTCGGCGGCGGTCGCCTGGTGCACATCGTGGCCGTGGGCGAAGGCGTGCCGCAGCCCTTCGTCGCCCGAGAGGTGCGCCATGATGCGCAGCTCGATCTGCGAGTAGTCGGCCGACACGATTCTCGAGCCCGGCGGCGCGATGAAGGCCTCGCGGATGCGCCTGCCCTGCGGCGTGCGGATGGGGATGTTCTGCAGGTTGGGGTCGTTCGAGGCAAGGCGCCCGGTGACCGCGGTGGCCTGCGAGTAGGTGGTGTGCACGCGCCCGGTCTGCGGCTGCACCATGCGCGGCAGCTTGTCGGTGTAGGTCGACTTGAGCTTGGCGAGCGCGCGGTATTCGAGCAGGAGCTTGGGCAGCGGATAGTCGAGCGCGAGCTCGGCGAGCACGTCCTCGTCGGTCGAGGGCTGGCCCGAGGGGGTCTTCTTCTTCACCGGCAGCCGGTGGCGCTCGAACAGGATTTCCTGGATCTGCTTCGGCGAATTGAGGTTGAAGGGCTGGCCCGCCGCCTGGTAGGCCTCCTGCTCCTTCCTGAGCATTTCCGTTCCCAGCTCGTGGCTCTGCGCCTCGAGCATCGCGGCGTCGAGCAGCACGCCGTTCCTTTCCATGCGCAGCAGCACCGGCAGCGCGGGCATCTCGATTCTCTCGTAGACGAATTTCAGTTTCTGATCTTTTTGGATTTTCTCGAACAGGACTTCATGGACGGCAAGCGTGCAGTCTGCATCCTCGGCGGCGTACTCGGTGGCGCGCTCGATGTCGACCGCCGAGAACGGGATGCGCGCCGCGCCCTTGCCGGTCACCTCGTCGTAGCTGATCGTCTTCCAGCCCAGGTGCCGCTGCGACAGGGCATCGAGATCGTGGCGCTCGTGCACCTCGTACACGTAGGACTCGAGCAGCGTGTCGTGCGCGATGCCGGCGAGGCGGATGCCGTGGTTGGCGAGAACGTGGGCGTCGAACTTGAGGTTCTGCCCGACTTTCCTCTGGCGCTCGCTCTCCAGCCAGGGCTTGAGGATCTCGAGCGCCTTCTCGACCCCGATCTGGGCGGGTGCGCCGGGGTACTCGTGCGCGAGCGGCAGGTACCATGCCGAGTCACCGAAGGCGAACGACATGCCCACCAGGCGCGCCAGCATCGGCTCGAGGCCGGTGGTCTCGGTGTCGAAACCAGACAGCTCGGCTTTTTGCAGTTTCCTCGCGAACGCAGAAAGATCCTCGCCAAGCAGCGAGAGATATTTGCGCCGCGCGGCTTGTGCCGAGCGGATTTCCGGCTTCGGCGCCGGCGCGGCGGCAGGCGCCGGCGCGGGCGGCTTGCCGCTCATTTTGCCGCTCAATTCGCGCAGCAGCGTCTTCATGCCGTAGTGCTCGAACAAGCGCGCGAGCTTCGCCGTATCGGCGTCGCGCGCCGCCAGGTCCTCGAGCGTCACGGGCAGCCTGACGTCGCGCTTCACCGTGAGGAGCTCGCGCCCCGTGGGCAGCCAGCCGAGCGCCTTGCGCAGATTTTCGCCCACCGCGCCGGGGATTTCGCCGGCGTGCGCCATGACTTCGTCGAGCGACCCGTACTGCTGGATCCACTTGGCCGCGGTCTTCGGGCCGACCTTGTCGACGCCGGGCACGTTGTCGACGGCGTCGCCGGTGAGCGCGAGGTAGTCGACGATCCTCTCCGGCGCGACGCCGAATTTCTGCTGCACGCCGGCCGGATCGAGCCTCTCGTTCGACATCGTGTTGACCAGCGTCACGTGCTCGTCGACCAGCTGCGCGAGATCCTTGTCGCCCGTCGAGATGATGCAATTCCAGCCCGCGCGCCGCGCCTGCGCGGCGAGCGTGGCGATGACGTCGTCGGCCTCGACGCCCTCGATCGCGAGCACCGGCCAGCCGAGCGCGGCGATCGCCTCCTTGAGCGGCTCGATCTGGCACGCAAGATCCTCGGGCATCGGCGCGCGCCTGGCCTTGTACTCCGGGTAGATCTCGTCGCGGAAGGTCTTGCCCCTGGCGTCGAACACGCAGGCGCGCGCCGCCGCGCCGTTGTCGGCGGCGAGGCGATTGAGCATGTTGAGCACGCCGTGGAGCGCCCCGGTCGGCTCGCCGCGCGGGCTCTTCAGCTCGGGCAGCGCGTGAAAGGCCCGGTACAGGTAAGACGAGCCGTCGACCAGCAGCAGGGTCCTGGTTGAAGACGGGCGGGTGCCGGGCATTGTTTATTCTAGTAAGATCACCAAATGCGCCGCATATTTTTGCTCGCTCTCGCAGTGGCTGCCGGCGGCGCGCTGGCGCAGCAGCGACCGCCGAAGCTCGAACCCCTGCCCGAGCCGCCGCCGCCGCCGGTCGTGCGCGACCAGGGCGCCGACGAGCCACGGGTGCGCATCGCGCCGCAGGAGGGTGATCGCGTCGAGGAATACCGCGAGGGCGGGCGCGTGCTGATGCTCAGGGTAACCCCGCCCAGCGGCATTCCCTACTACCTCGTCGACACCACCGGCAACGGCAACTGGATGCGACGCGACTCGCTCGACGACGGCGTGCGCGTGCCGATGTGGACGATCAGGACCTTCGACTGATTTGTCGGTTTTCACGCCCGTATCGGAGAGCCAGCTCGCACACTGGCTGAAGAGCTACTCGGTCGGAACGCTGGCGGCGCTCGAGCCGATCGCGGCCGGGATCGAGAACACCAACTACTACGTGACCACGAGCCAGGGGTGCTACGTGCTGACGCTGTTCGAGCGTCTGCCTGCGGCCGAGCTGCCGTTTTATCTCGAGCTCATGGCGCACCTGGCGCGCCACGGCATCCCCTGTCCGGCGCCGGTCGCCGACCTGGCGGACCGCTACCTCTCGACGCTGAACGGCAAACCCGCGGCCCTGGTCACGCGGCTCGAGGGCGCTTCGCTCGAGAGGCCCGGCACGCCCGAGTGCGCCGAGCTCGGTGCGCTGCTCGCGCGCATGCACCTCGCGGGCCGCTCCTACGGCGGTTACCTCGAGAATCCGCGCGGCCCGAAGTGGTGGCGCTTCGCGGCGCAGAAAGTCATGCCTTTCCTCGACAAATCCCAGCGTGAAGTTCTCGAGAATGAAATTCACTTTCAATCGCGGCACCGCTTTGCCGAGCTGCCGCGCGGGGCGGTGCATGCGGACCTGTTCCGCGACAACGCGCTGTTCCAGGACCGGCGCATCAGCGGCGTCATCGATTTCTACTTCGCGGGGGTCGATTGCTTCGTGTTCGATCTCGCGGTCTGCGCCAACGACTGGTGCCTCGCCGACGCGGAGCGCGACCGGCGGCTCGACGCGGCGCGCACGCGCGCGCTGCTCGGCGCCTACCATGCGGCGCGGCCGCTCTCGGCGCGCGAGCGCGACGCCTGGCCGGTGATGCTGCGCGCGGCGGCGCTGCGCTTCTGGCTGTCGCGGCTGTTCGACAAGCATCTGCCGCGCCCCGGCGAGCTGGTGCAGGTGCACGAGCCCGAGCATTTTCGCGACATCCTCGGGCTGCGCGCCGCCGCGCCGCAGGCGCCGTGGATCGCCTGAGGCGCCGATGAAGGCCCGGCTCGTCACCGCGGCGCAGGGCGCGCGCTGGGTGGGCGAGGGCTGGCGCCTGTTCAAGGCCACGCCGTTCACCTGGGTCGGCGTGCTGATCGGCAGCTTTGCGCTGCTGCTCGTGCTCGGCAGGGTGCCGGTGCTCGGCGCGACGCTGTTCGTGCTGCTCACGCCGGCGCTGTGGGCCGGGTTCATGGCGGTCGCGCGCGCCGCCGCGGGCCGCTCGGCCGAGAGCGCGCTCGATTTCGCGCGCACGCTCGGGCGCGAGGCGCGCGCGCTCGCCGCGCTCGGTGTGCTCTACCTGGTGGCGAACCTCGCCGCCATCGCCGCGACGATTCCCTTCGGCGACGGCCTGCTGGCGGACTGGGTATTGCGCGGCAGGGCGCCGGCGCGCGAGCAGATGGGCTCGACTGCCTTCATGCTCGACGTCGCGCTGTCGATGCTGTTCTACTCCCCGGCGATGCTGGCCTACTGGTTCGCGCCGGTGCTCGTGACCTGGCACGGCGCGGGCCCGCTGAAAGCGCTGTTCTTCAGCGTGGCCGCGTGCCTGTACAACTGGCGTGCCTTCACCGCCTACGGGGTCGCGGTGCTGCTGGTCTTCGTCGCCGCGTTCGCGCTGCTGTCGCTGGCGAGCGGCCTGCTGGTCGCGGCCAGCGGTGCGCCGCCGGACGCCAGCCTGGTCGTCATCCTGCCCGCGTTCGCGGTCTTCGTGAGCGTGCTGATCGCGAGCGCGTACGCGAGCTATTGCGACGTCTTCGATACCGGGGCCATAGCCAAATCCCCTACAATTCCCGTATGACCGATCTGGAGCTTCCGGATCTCTCCGCCCAGGCGGAGCCGGAATTCAGCGACTCGGCGACCGCCAAGGCCTGGCTCGAAAACGTCCCGCTCGCCAACGTGGTCGCGGCGCAGCATCAGCTGCACGCGCAGATCGAGGAGTTCAACCGCTTCGGCACCAAGGCGATCAGCCGCCTGGCGACGCTCGAGGCGCTGCGCGAGGCGGTGCATTTCGTCCAGATCGAGCAGGCGCGCCGCTTCACCAATCGCGCGCTGCCGATGGCGGAGGCGGAAAGCTCGGTGTTCGACGACACGCTCGCGCTCTGGGAGCAGATGCGGCTCGGCTACCTGCGCTGCCTCGAGGCGGTGCTGGCGGGCGAGGCCGCCATGCGCGCGCAGGCCGCGCTGGTCTGCCAGCGGGCGCTCGCCTACACCGGACTGAAGATGTTCCACTACCACCGCGCCTACCGGCTGGTGCCGGCGCGCGAGTGGCGCGCGCTGCACGCAGGCTACGCCAGGGCCGAAGCGCTCGAGGCCGCCGATGCGGCGGTCAAGGACTACCTGAACCGGGACGTCAACGACACCTCGCCGCGCATCGCCTACCTGCGCGCGGTCCTGCTCGGCATGGCCAACCCGAACGAGCTCAGCCAGCGCCAGCTCACCTTCGTCGCCTTTCTGCTCGAGCGCTGGGCGGAGAAGGTCGAGGTGCTGCGCAAGCCGCCCGAGGACGAGGACGCGCCGCCGCTGGTGCTCGACCTGGCGAGCGAGCTCTGCCCCGAGCGCGGCGGCCCGCAGGCCGCCGAGCCGCGCTACCTCGAGGTCAAGCGCCTGGCCAAGAGCCTGCGCAACCGAATAGGCCTCTTGCGCAAGGGCGAATCCCCGGCCAAGCTCGCGCTCGGCGAGGATTGCGTCCAGCCCTCCTGCGAGCAGCTGCTGGTGTTCCTGTACCGCCAGTGGTGCCAGGCCAAGCAGCCGCGCGGCGTGGAAAGGAAACGCGTAGCCGACGCCGCGCAGGCCTGCAACAACGCTGCGGCGATCCACTACTACGTCTCGGGGCGCGTGTTCCGGCAGCCCGGGGAGCAAAAGGAGCTGACCGCGGCGCAGAAGGACCAGATCGCCGCGTTCGGCCGCTTGAGCACGCGCGACGAGGACGACTACAGCGTGGTGCACGGCTTCCTGCTCGAGCAGTGGAAGCTCGAGGACGAGAGCACGCAGGGCCTGAAGATGGTGCGGCCCGCCGCCAATCCGGGCAAGCGCTACATCCACGGCCAGCTGGTCGGCGTGCGGCCCGCCGACGCGAAAGGTTTCCTGCTCGGCCAGGTGCGCTGGCTGGTGCAGAACGACGCCGGCGATCTCTACGCGGGCGTCCGCCTGCTGCCGGGCATGGCCGCGGCAACCGCGGTTCGTCCGACCGGGTTGAACGTGACGGGCGCCAAGTACGTGCAGGCGCTGTCGCTGACCGCGGTCGCGGCGATCCATTCGCCGCCGGCGCTGGTTCTGCCTTCGGGGTGGTTCAAGCCCAAGCGGGTGGTGGAGGTGTACGTCGAAGGCCAGGGCGCGGTACGCGTGCGGCTCAGCGAAATGATCGATCGCGGCAGCGACTACGAGCGCGTCGCGTACGAGATCGTGCCCTGACAGGCAGGGGCTGAGATGGCCGAGACGGACTTCGGTTTCGAGCGCATCGCGCAAGAGGAGAAGGCGAGGCGCGTCCGGCGCGTGTTCGACCGGGTTTCCGGCCGCTACGACCTGATGAACGACCTGATGTCGTTCGGCCTGCACCGGGTCTGGAAGGCTTTCGCCGTGTCGGTCGCGCGCGTGCGCGCGGGCGAGCGCGTGCTCGATGTCGCCTCGGGCAGCGGCGACCTGGCGCGCGCCTTCGCCGCGCGCGGCGCCGAGGTCTGGATGAGCGACATCAACGGCGCCATGCTCGCGCGCGGGCGCGACCGCATGCTCGACGCGGGAAGGCTTGCGCCCGCGGTGCAGTGCGACGCCGAGCGGCTGCCGTTTCCCGCGGCGAGCTTCGATTGCGTGAGCGTGGGGTTCGGCCTGCGCAACATGACGCGCATGGACGCGGCGCTCGCCGAGATGGCGCGCGTGCTCAAGCCCGGCGGGCGGCTGCTGGTGCTCGAGTTCTCGCAGGTCTGGCAGCCGCTGCGCAAGCCCTACGACCTGTACTCGCTGCGCTTCCTGCCGTGGCTCGGCGAGTGCGTCGCCGGGGACGCCGCGGCGTATCGCTACCTCGCCGAGTCGATCCGCAGGCATCCCGACCAGGAAACGCTGCGCGGCATGCTCGAGCGGGCGGGGCTGGAGCGGGTCGAGTACTTCAACCTTGCCGCCGGCGTGGTGGCGCTGCATCGCGGCATTAAACTGCTGTAGGATAGCTGCATTCGGCAGGCGGCTCGCCCTATTGGATGGAGACGAGGTCATGAGGAGAATCGTTCTGGGTTTCGCGGTCGCGCTTTTCGGCGCCACGCTTGTGCTCACCGACGCGGATGCGGCGCGCCTGGGCGGCGCGCGCTCCTTCGGCGCCCAGCGCAGCCTCACCAATACGCCGCCGGCACGGCCTGCACAGCGGACGCCGCAGGCGGCGCCGGCGCAGCAGCAGGGCGCGGCCGCTCCCGGCGCGGCGCAACCGCAGCCGGCAAGCGGATTCGCCAGATGGATGCCGATGCTCGGCGGGCTCGCGCTGGGCGGCGTGCTCGGCTGGCTGCTCGGCGCGAACGGCCTCGGCGGCCTGCTGGTCGGCATGCTGCTCCTCGCGCTGCTGGTGTTCGCCGCGCGGTCGGTGATCCGCGCGCTGGCGCAGAGGCGCGCCGAACCCGCGCCGCCGATGCAGTACGCCGGCCTCGGCAGCGAAACGGTGGCCGCACCGCCGCCCTCGCAGGCCGCGGGCTTCGAGCGGCAGGCGGCGGCCCCGTCCGCGGCGGCGCATGTCCCGGCCGGGTTCGACGTCGCCGGCTTTCTGCGCGGCGCGAAGCTCAACTACATGAAGCTGCAGATCGCCAACGACCGGGGCGATCTGGAGGAGCTGCGCGAGTTCACCAGCCCGGAGCTGTTCGAGGAGCTGAAAAAGGACGTGCTCGGGCGCGGCGGGGCGGCGCAGCGCACCGACGTGCTCTCGCTCAACGCCGATCTGCTCGAGGTCGCGACCGAGGGCGACCGGCACTGGGCGAGCGTGCGTTTCTCCGGCACGATCCGCGAGTCGGCGGCCGGGGCGACCGAGGGCTTCGAGGAGGTGTGGAACCTCGCCAAGCCCGTCGATGGCTCGAGCGGCTGGACGCTCGCCGGCATCCAGCAGATGCACTGAGCGGCATCGCGCCGGCATGAAAGGCCACCACGCGGTGGCCTTTTGTTTTTCTGCGCCATGGCCTTCGAAGCCCCCTTCGTCCACGCCCTGAATCACCTGCTCGAGGCCGAGCCCTGGGCGCGCGAGCGCCTGACGCCGTTTGCGGGCGAGACCGTCGAGCTGCGCGCGCCGCCGCTGCCGCGGCTGCGCTTCGCGATCGCCGCCGGCGGGCGGCTCGGCGCGGCGCCGGCGGCGGCGGCGCCGGCGCTCACGGTCACGCTCGGGTCCGAGGCGCTGCCGGCCGCGGCGCAGAGCGAGGAGCATCTGCTGCGCTCGATCGAGGTCGCGGGCAACGCGAAGCTCGCCGCCGAGGTGATGTTCCTCGCCCGCCACCTGCGCTGGGACGTCGAGGAGGACCTCGCCCAAGTGGTCGGCGACGCGCTCGCCCATCGGCTGCTCGGTTGCGCGCGCGCGCTCGCGGCCTGGCACGCCGATGCGGCGCGCCGCGTCCTGGAGGGGCTGGTCGAGTATGCGACCGAGGAGCGGCGGCTGCTCGTACCGCGAGCCGAGCTCGAGTCGCTCGCCGCCGCCGGGGCGCGGCTGCGCGACGCACTCGAGCGGCTGGAAAAGCGCATCGAGCGGCTCGGG
>JACOVA010000090.1 GCA_016177575.1 Betaproteobacteria bacterium | reverse complement strand
CGCAGGCGTACTTGAATCGAATTGCACAACGTCTGAACCAGCGCCCAAGGAAGACCTTGGGCTTCGAGACGCCAGCCGATAAACTACGTGTAGTGTTGCATTGACCGGTTGAACTCGCCGTCGAAAGTCGCCCTTGCGTCAGTCGCGGTATCGCCTCGCCCAGTAGGCGAAGGTGCCGCGCACGATCGAGGGCTGAAGCAGGAAGTCGCGCGCTTCCCGCGCCAGCTCCGGCTTCACTTCCTTGAACCCGCCCGCCGCCATCGCGCGCAGCTGCGCGCCGCGCGCTCGAAGAAGACCGCGAGGTAGGTCGCTTCCTCGACCGATTCTGCCGCCGCGAGGAGCCCGTGGTTCGCGAGCAGGATCGTCTTCGCCCCGCCCAGCGCGCCCGAGATGATGCGCCCTTCGTCGACGGATAGGTAAATCTATCCGCCTCTTGCCGCCCGGCGCCCCTGGCATTGCTCATCCTCCCGCTCCCCGGCCCCGGCGCGGAGGCGCACAATGATGATCGAGCCCTTGCCCTTTTTCAGCATCCCCGGCAGAAAGGCGCGCGTCACGAGGTACATGGACTTCACGTTCAGCTCGAAGCTGAAATCCCAGTCCTCGGTCGAGCACTCGAGGATGGTGCCGTGGTGCACGAACCCGGCGCAATTGAACAGGACGTCGATCGCGCCGAGCGTCTGCGCATTGATGTCCGCGGCCCAGACCCGCGCGCCCTCGCGCGCGAAGGCGAGTGCCGCGCCGCGGCCGATTCCCTGTCCGGCCGCGGTCACGAACGCGACCTTGCGCGCCAACCGACCCGCCATGCCGATCTCTCCCGAGGGCGCGGATTATAGCGGACCGCAGCGCCGCGCTCGGCGCAGCGCCGCCTGCAAAATCGGTCTGGCCACTTGACCAATCTGCGGCCCGGCGGATACCCTGTCGGGACTTCCCAGCGCCGCCGTTTCGAAGCAAGAATCCCATGCGCCTGCAGGCCGTCGAGCCGCGCCGCCTCTATCGCCAAATCGCCGACCAGATCCGCATCCGTATCGGCAACGGCGAGGTCGCGCCCGGCGCGCGCCTGCCGGCCGAACGGGACCTCGCGCGCCAGCTCGGCGTCTCGCGCCCCAGCCTGCGCGAAGCACTGATCGCCCTCGAGGTCGAAGGCCTGCTGGATGTGCGCGTGGGCTCGGGCATCTATGTTGCCCAGCCCGGCGCGCGCGGTCGCGGCGCCGAGCTCGCAGACGCCTCGGGGCCCTTCGAGGTGATCCGCGCGCGCTGGCTGATCGAGAGCGAGTGCGCCGCGCTCGCGGCAGGGCACGCCAGCGCCGCGCAGCGCCGCGCCATCCGCAAGGCGCACGCGCACATGCTGAAGGAGGCGAAGCGGCACCACAATCCCCTCGACGCCGACCGCGCCTTCCACATGCGCATCGCCGAGGCGACCGGCAACAGCGCGCTCGAGCTAGTGGTGCAGACGCTGTGGGACCAGCGCATGGGGCCCCTCTATCGGGCGCTCGAAGTCAAGCTCGAATACCCGGCGATGGCGGCCGAGACCGTCACGGAGCACCAGGCGATCGTCAATGCGATCCTCGAGCGCGATCCGCGCGCGGCGCGCAGCGCGATGCGCCGCCACATGGACATGACAAGAAAGCGCTACAGCAAGGAATGGAAGGAGGCCGGGAAATAGCGTGGCTGGCGTCACGCTCAGGCAGGTGCGCAAGTCCTTCGGTTCGACCGAGGTCGTCCACGGCGTGGACGTCGCGATCGCGGACGGCGAGTTCTGCGTGCTGGTCGGCCCCTCGGGCTGCGGCAAGTCGACGCTGCTGCGCATGATCGCGGGGCTGGAGAACATCTCCGCCGGGGAGATCCGGATCGGCGACCGCATCGTTAACCAGGTGCACCCCAAGGAGCGCGACATCGCCATGGTGTTCCAGAACTACGCGCTCTATCCCCACATGACGGTGGCCGCGAACATGGGCTTCTCCCTCGCGCTCAGGGGCGAGACCAAGGCACTCATCGCCGCGCGGGTGCGCACTGCGGCCGAGATCCTGGGCCTCGCGCCCTACCTCGAGCGCTACCCGCGCCAGCTCTCCGGCGGCCAGCGCCAGCGCGTCGCCATGGGCCGTGCCATCGTGCGCAACCCCCAGGTGTTCCTGTTCGACGAGCCGCTCTCCAACCTCGACGCCAAGCTGCGCGTGGCGATGCGCACGGAGATCAAGGAGCTGCACCAGCGCCTGAAAACCACTACCGTCTACGTGACGCACGACCAGATCGAGGCCATGACCATGGCCGACAAGATCGTGGTGATGCACGACGGCCTGGTCGAGCAGATCGGGGCGCCGCTCGAACTCTACGACCGGCCGGCGAACCGCTTCGTCGCGGGCTTCATCGGCTCGCCGGCGATGAACTTCCTTCCCGCCAGGGTCAACGGCGGGTGCATTTCTCTTTCCTCCGGGGTCGATATTTCTCTTCCGATAAAAGCAAAACTCGAAGCAAACCGCGAGGTCATCTTGGGCATCCGGCCCGAGCACCTGGAGATTGCCGCCGACGGCTTCGCGGCGGAAGTGGTGGTGATCGAGCCGACCGGCTCCGAGACACAGCTTTTCGCGCGCGTCGGCGGACAGGAAATCGTGGCGGTGTTCAGGGAGCGGCATGAGTTCGCCCCGGGCCAGCACGTCCGGCTGCGCCCGCGGGCCGATTGCGCGCACTTTTTCGACCCGTCGAGCGGCCAACGGATCTGAGGCCGCCCGGCGACTTTCTTTGACGATCCAATCGAGGAGGAAAAACGACATGAGCCAACGTAAATTCACCCGCCGCGACGTACTCAAGACCGGCGCAGCGCTCACGGGCGCTGGCGTGCTGCAGGGAGCAGACCTCGCGCTGTTCGCCCAAGCCTGGGCGCAGAGCACACCCTGGAAACCCGAGAAAGGCGCCAAGCTCCAGCTGCTGCGCTGGAAGCGCTTCGTGCAGTCCGAGGAAGACGGCTTCGTCGCGCTGGTCGCCGCGTTCACCAAGGCGACCGGGGTGCCGGTGACCGTGCTCAACGAATCGCTCGACGATGTGCAGCCCAAAGCGTCAGTCGCAGCGAACACCGGCCAGGGGCCCGACATCTTCTGGGGCCTGTATTCGCTGCCGCACCTGTTCCCGGCCAAGTGCCTGGACGTCACCGACGTCGCCGACTACCTCGGCAGGAAGTACGGCGGCTGGGTACCGAGCGCGGTCACCTACGGCAAGTCCGGCAAGGGCTGGATCGCGATCCCGGTGGGCTACAACGGCAACATCATCAATTACCGCAAGAGCATGATCGAAAAAGCGGGCTTCAAGGAGGTGCCGAAGGACACCGCCGCCTTCATGGAGCTGATGAAAGCGCTCAAGGCGAAGAGCGTTGCGGGCGGCTTCGCGCTCGGCCGCGCCTCGGGCGACGGCAATGCGTGGGTGCACTGGTGCCTGTGGGCGCATGGCGCCAACCTCGTCGATGCGAAGGACAAGGTGGTGATCAACTCGCCCGAGACGGTGAAAGCGCTCGAGTACGCGAAGCAGCTCTCGACGCATTTTGTCCCCGGCACCGCGTCCTGGAACGACGCCTTCAACAACAAGGCGTTCCTGGAGAGCCAGGTTTCGCTGACCAACAACGGGGTATCCATTTATGCCGCGGCCAAGGCCAACGCCGGCAAGGACCCCAAGGCCAAGGAAGTCATGGACGACATGGACCATTCGCTCTGGCCGGTGGGGCCGGTGGGCAAGCCGACCGAGTTTCACGTCGCCTACCCGATGCTCGCGATGCGCTACACGAAATCGCCACAGGCCGCCAAGGCCTTTATGGCCTTCACGCTCGAGGCCGAGAACTACAACAAGTGGCTCCTGGCGGCGGTGGCCTACATCACGCACCCGCTGAACGCCTATGACGCCAACCCGGTCTGGACCTCCGACAAGAAGCTGACCATCGTTCGCGACGTCGCCAAGCGCACGCTCACGGCAGGCGGACTCGGCTCGGTGGGCGAAAAAGCCGCTTCGGCGCTGGCCGACTTCGTGATCCTCGACATGTTCGCTTCAGTCTGCACGGACAGGGCGACGGTCAAGGACGCGATCGCGGTGGCCGAGCGCCAGGCGCGGCGCATTTATCGCTGAGCGCCACGGCAGCAGGCGGGAAAAAGGGCATGACGGGCGAGCATGGCAGGTGGCGGCGGCTGCGCACGAACCGGGACTGGCTCGGGTTCTGGTTCATGCTGCCGGCCGCCGCCTTCCTGCTGCTGTTCCTCGTCTACCCGCTGGGCCTCGGGATCTGGCTCAGCTTCACCGATGCGCGCATCGGTTCGCCCGGCAACTGGATCGGGCTGGAGAACTACGAGTGGATCATCGGCGATGCCAAGTTCCAGACCGCGGTGTTTTTCACGTTGCTCTACACGCTGGTCGCGAGCGCGTTCAAATTCGCCATCGGCCTGTATCTCGCGCTGCTTCTCAACCAGGCGATGCCATTCAAGGCGATCATCCGCGCGGTGGTGCTGATCCCCTTCATCGTGCCCACCGTGCTATCGGCCATCGCTTTTTGGTGGATCTTCGATCCGCAGTTCTCGGTCATCTCCTGGTCCCTGAAAAAGCTGGGATGGATTCAGGGCAATATCAATTTCCTCGGCGACGCGTGGAACGCGCGCTGGAGCGTGATCTTCGCCAACGTCTGGCGCGGGGTGCCGTTCATCGCCATCTCGCTGCTCGCCGGGCTGCAGACCCTGCCGCCGTCGCTCTATGAGGCCGCGACGCTCGACGGCGCGACGCGCTGGCAGATGTTCCGCTACGTCACCTATCCGCTGCTGACGCCGATCATCGCGGTGGTGATGACCTTCTCGGTGCTGTTCACCTTCACCGATTTCCAGCTCATCAAGGTGCTGACCAACGGCGGGCCGGCGGGCTCGACCGAGCTGATGGCCACCATGTCCTATAACACCGCGATCCTCGGCTCGCGCATTGGCGAGGGCTCCGCGGTCTCCACCGCAATGGTGCCGTTCCTGCTCGCCGCGATCATGTTCTCCTGGTTCGGGCTGCAGCGCCGCAAGTGGCAACACGGGGAAAGCAATGACTGACGACACCGAAGGGATGAGCTACCTCTCGACGCTGCCGCGCCGGCTGGTGACGCTCTATGCTCCGCTGTCGCTCATCGTCATCGTGCTGCTGTTCCCGTTTTACTGGATGACCATGACGGCAATCAAGCCGAAGGAGCACCTCCTCGACCTGGACACGCATAACCCGTTCTGGACCCTCAGCCCGACGCTGGAGCACATCGAGGAGCTGCTGTTCAAGACCGACTACCCGACCTGGCTGTGGAACACGATGTTCATCGCCGTGGCCGCGACGATTTTGTCCCTCGTGGCGAGCGTTTTCGCGGCCTACGCGATCACCCGGATCCGCTACCGCGGCGCGCAATGGATCGGCGGCGCGATCTTCCTCGCCTACCTGGTGCCGCCGTCCATCCTGTTCATCCCGCTCTCGACCGTGGTGTTCCAGTACGGGCTGTTCGACACGCCGTTCGCGCTCATCCTCACCTACCCGACCATCCTGATCCCGTTCTCGACGTGGCTCATGATGGGCTATTTCAAGACCATTCCGTACGAGCTCGAGGAGTGCGCGCTGATCGATGGCGCCACGCGCTGGCAGATCCTTACCCGGATCATCCTGCCGCTCGCGATACCCGGGCTGATCTCGGCCGCGATCTTCTCCCTCACCCTGTGCTGGAACGAATACATCTACGCGCTCACCTTCATCAACACCACCGACAACAAAACGGTGCCGGTCGCGGTCGTCACAGCGTTCACCGACGGCGACCAGTACCGCTGGGGTTCGCTGATGGCCGGAGCGCTGGTGGGCTCGCTGCCGCTCGTGATCCTGTACGCGTTCTTCGTCGAGCATTACGTCTCCGCAATGACCGGAGCAGTGAAGGAATGAACCAGCTCGATTTCGCCGGGCGCGCAGCGATCGTCACGGCGGCGCGCAGGGCATCGGCGCTGCGATTGCGAAGGGCCTCGAGGCCTTCGGCGCCAAGGTGACGGTATGGGACCTCGGCGGCGCGCCCAAGGTGGATGTGTCCGATCCATCCTCGATTAAAAATGCCTTGCAGGAGCTCGGCAAGGTGGACGTGCTCGTGAACAACGCCGGCATTGCCGGGCCGAACAAGCCGACGCTCGACTACCCGATCGAGGAATGGTCGATTGTGGCGGGCGATCTCGCGCATGGGGCCCTTGCAGCGCGGGCATTCGAGCGGATCGACTTCGTAGACCTTGTGGATCAGGCGCGCCCAGGTCGAGCGCACGCGCGCGACCTCGTGAACACCGACTTCGCGGGTGACCATCTCAGCGGGTTCAGCGCCCATTCGCCGGCGCTTCCCCCGGTTGCGATTCGAGCACCAGCCGGCGTAGCGCACCAGGTGCTCGAAGCGATCGGGGATGTGAGCGCAGAGCTGCACGAGCCAATCGGCGCCGTGCATGACCTGGAAGTTGCGCTTGAGGGTCTTGTGCATCCTTGAGCGGTAGATGACCGTGCAGGATTGCGGGTCGTAAGACATCTTCTCCAGCGAGAACGGTGCGCGCAGCATGTACTGCGCGAGCCTGCGCCTGCCGGCCGCGTCGCGCGCGCGAACGCGCACGCCGTTGTGTACCGAGAAGCCGGTGTGCCGCCAGGCGAGCATTCTCTCAGCGAGCACGCCGGAGACCAGGCCCTCGCGGCGCAGCAAAGCGAGAACCCCCTTGCGGAACGAAGGCTCGAGCAGCTTGCGTGGTATGGGCGGCAGGACGCTGAAGCCGCCGTCGGCGTCGAAGGCGCCGTCCGCTGCCAGCACGTGAATGTGCGGGTTGATTGTAAGCGGACGTGAGCCGCAGGCCGCGTCGGGAACTTTGTTACAAGTCAGACCGTTCAGGAGGCAAGCGTCAGGAAGCCGATCTCGAAGTTGCCGTACGCATCCACCTTCAGCCTGCACCCGGGGTGGACTGCGACCGTGGTATCGGTCGTCTCCACGACCGCCGGGCCGCGGATCCGATTGCCCGGCACGAGATGCGCACCGTCGAAGATCGGCGTCGAGACGGATTTCTTCAGGTCCGCCCAGTAGATGTTTCGTTTACCGCTTTTTGCTTTCGAATTTATTTTCGAGTTCATTCTCCTGAAAACGCGAAGCTTCGGCCGCGGCGTCTGCGCGGTCGCTCTCAGGCGCAAGGTCACGACTTCAAGCCGCGCGTCGCGGTAGGACGAGCCCTTGCCGTAGAGCTGCTCGTAGCGCGCGTAGAAGCGCCGGCGCAGGGTTTCCCAGAAGCCGTCCGCGACGCGCTTCTCCGGCAGCAGCACCTCGACCTCGTTGATCTGGCCCTTGTGGCGCATGTCGAGCGAGAAGGCAAAACGACGCCGCGACCTCGAGATTCCATCGAGATCCAGTTGTTTTTTCGCTTTTGCTTCCAGTTCTCCCAGCAACAAGTTCAAACGACTTCTGTCAAAAGGGCTTGCCTGGATATCCACCTGCTCATAGACGTGCAGGATGTCGGCCGCGGCCGCGCCGAAGGCGCACCAGGTCGAGGCGATCTCCTTCTGCGGGATGACGACCTTGCGCACGCCGAGCTCGCGCGCGAACACGCCGGCATGCGCGGGGCCCGCGCCGCCGAAGGCGAACAGCACGAAGTCGCGCGGGTCGAAGCCCTTCTCCACCGACATCTTGCGGATCAGGTCGGCCATCTTGAATTCGGCGATGCGCGCGATCCCGGCGGCCGCCTGCACGAGGCCGAGGCCGAGCGGCTCGGCGACGCGCCGCACCGCCGCCGCGGATTCTTCGCGCTCGAGGCGCATGCGCCCGCCGAGGAAATTGTCCGGGTTGATGATGCCGAGCACGACGTCGGCGTCGGTCACCGTGGCCCGCGTCCCGCCCTTGCCGTAGCAGGCGGGCCCGGGATCGGCGCCCGCCGACTCCGGCCCGACCTGCAGGGTGCGGCTCAGCGCGTCGACGTGCGCGAGCGACCCGCCGCCGGAGCCGATCGCCTGGATGTCCACCCTGGGCAGGAAATACTCGTACTGCGCCACGTTGGAGACGAACGAATAGGCCGGCCGGTCCTCGAAGATGATTCCTACGTCGAACGAGGTGCCGCCCATGTCGGTGGTGATGATGTTGCGGCAGCCCATCAGCTGCCCGAGGTGCTGCGAGCCGGTGACGCCCGAGACCGGCCCGGAATCGAGCGTCAGCAGCGGCGAGCGCACCGCCTCCTCGACCGGGATCGAGCCGCCTCCGCATTGCGTGATCTGCAGCGGGCGCGCATAGCCCGCCGATCTCAGCTCGCGGTCGAGGCTGCCGAGGTAGCGCGCCATCACCGGGCCGATATAGGCATTGAGCGCGGTCGCCGTGACGCGCTCGTACTCGCCCCACTTGGGCGCGATCTCTGCAGAGCAGGTCACGAACAGCCTCGGCGCGAGGTCGCGCACCATCTCCTGCACCCGCAGCTCGTGCGCCGGGCGCTTGAACGACCACAGGAAGCAGATGCCGATCGCCTCGACCCCGGCGGCGGCCAGGCGCCGGATCGCCGCCTCGGCTTCGGCTTCGTTCAGCGGCACGACCACCTCGCCGAAGCAGTCGACGCGCTCCGAGATCCCCTCGATCAGGCGCTTGGGCACGATCGGCGCGGGCTTCGCGCTCTCGGGGAAGTGCACCACCTTGCGGATATCGCGCGAGGTGACGCCGCGCGAGCCGCGCATGATGTGGATCGCGTCCTCGTGGCCGCGCGTGGTGATGAGGCCGACTTTCGCGCCCTTCCTCTGGATGAGCATATTGGTGCCGACCGTGGTGCCGTGCGTCAGCAGCGCGATCTCGCGGCAGAATTTCCCGAACGGCAACCCGAGGCGCCCGGCGGCGACGCGCAGCGCGGCGAGCATACCCTCGGCGAAATTGCCCGGCGTCGAAGGCGCCTTGGTCGCGGTGATGCCGCCGTCGCGCGCGAGCACCACGCAATCGGTGAACGTGCCGCCGATATCGACGCCGACCAGAAAACCTGCCACCCTCGCCTCCTCCTCGCGGCGGAGTATAAGGGAGGCGCATGGCGCGAACGGTCGGAATGCTGGGGCTGGGAATCATGGGCGCGGCGATGGCGACGAACCTGCTGCGCGCGGGCTTGCGGGTCGTCGGCTACGACCCGATTTCGCTATGCAGAAGGCGCCTGCGGCGGGCCGGCGGCATCGCGGTCTCGAGCATCGAGGAGGTATTTGGCAGTTGTTCTGTCCTGATTTCCTCATTGCCTTCCGTGAATGCGCTGCGGGCCGTCGCCCGCAGCGTTCCCTCTCGAAGAAGAAGGAAACAGGTCGTCATCGAAACCAGCACGCTGCCGATTGCGGCCAAGCAAGCGGCGCGCAGGCGCCTCGCCGCGGCCGGCGTAACGCTGCTCGACTGCCCCTTGAGCGGCACCGGCGCGCAGGCGCGCAGTGGAGATTTGGTTGTTTACGGAAGCGGCAATCGTTTTTCGTATCGCAGGGCCTTGCCGATCCTGAGGGGATTCTCGAGGGCGCAGTACTACCTCGGCGACTTCGGCAACGGCTCGAAGATGAAATTCGCCGCCAACCTGCTGGTGGCGATCCACAACGTCTCGGCCGCGGAGGCGGTGATCCTCGCCAGGTCATCCGGCCTCGATCCGAAGCTTGCGGTGAAGGTGCTCGGCGACGGCGCGGGCGCCTCGCGCATGCTGCAGGTGCGCGGGCCGATGATGGCGAAACGCCGCTACCGCGACGCGACCATGAAGGTCGAGGTCTGGCAGAAGGACATGAAGATCATCGGCGCTTTCGTGCGCCGGCTGCGCAGCCCCGCGCCGCTCTTCACCGCGACCAAAGCGATCTACAACGCCGCGCTGAGGCGCGGCTACGGCAAAGCCGACACCGCAGCGGTCTGCGCCGTTCTCGAGCGACGCCGCTCAGACGGCGTTAAATAAGTCACACGGAATTTTGTCGTGCCATCCCGGTCAAACTGGTGTTGCGGGCGAAACTGCGCTCGCGCCACTTGACGGAGGCAATATGAACAAGACGCGCCCCGTTCATGCGTTCGCTGTGCTCGCAGCCCTGCTGCTCGGCCTGCTTGCCGCTCCGCTGCATGCGCAAGGCGACGCCAGGCCGGTGATGCTCGTCGCCAAGCCGCATCTGCGCGCCGCCTACAGCCAGACGGTGCTGGTGGTGGTGCCCTTCGGCGACGGCGAGCACCTGGGCTTCATCATCAATCGCCCGCTCGAGCTGAGCCTCGGCAGCGTGTTTCCCGAGCACGCGCCGTCGCGCAAGGTGATCGACCCGGTGCACTTCGGCGGACCGGTGATGGTCGACACGATGTTCGCCGTGCTGCGCTCGCCGCGCAGCCCGGGCCGCGAGTCGCTGCCGCTGTTCGCCGACCTGTTCGTGGCGAGCCGCGCCAACGACATCGACCGCATCATCGAGCAGACGCCCGAAGATGCGCGCTTCTTCATCGGCTTCGTCGGCTGGCGCGCCGGAGAGCTCGACGCCGAGATCGCCAAGGGCTTCTGGTACGTCCTCGAGCCGCAGGCCGAGCTCGTATTCCGCAAGGACTCCGGCGGCCTGTGGCGCGAGCTGGTGAGGGGCCTCGGCATCGAGCCGGGCAATCCGGGGGCGCGCGCGCTGTAGCGCCCGGCGCCGCCGCGCGCTACGCGCGCAGCGCGGCGTTTATGCGCGGCATCACCTGCTCGGCCATGAGCTGCATCGAGCGCCGGCCGAGCGCGGGGTCCATCCAGTCGTGGCAGGGGTAGAGCAGCGTGCCGAAGTCGCCGACCTGGCCGCGAAAGGCGAGGATCTGCTCGACGACGCTGTTCACGCTGCCCGCGATCACCAGCTTCTGCGTCGCGTACTCGGGCGTGATCTCGCTGTCGGGCTGGCTCTGGTCCAGCTTGAACAGGTTGCCGCGCCCGCCGAAGCCGACCAGCTTGCGCACCAGCTGCTTGAAGTAGAAGTGGTACGGCCCCTCGGGCGAGAGGCCGTAGCGCTGCGCCACCTTGTCGTCGTCGGCGACGAAGATGGATTTCGCGACCCGCCAGTCGGCGGGTGAAGCAGTTTTTCCGATCGAGGAGCAACCCTCCACATACCTCGGCCAGTGGCTCGCCACCCATTCGGGCAGCAGGAAGTTGGCCGAGATCGGCGTCCAGCCGCGCTTGGCGGCCTCGGTCACTCCCTTCGAATGCGGCGCCACCGCGGTGACGACGATCGGCGGGTGCGGCTGCTGGAACGGCTTGATGATGGTGCCCTGGCCGATCTCGGGAATCATGGTTTTCCCCGTCGTGATCTCGAAAAACCGGCCTTTCAGGTCGTACGGCCCCTCGCGCTGCCAGATCTCGAGCACCATGTTGATCGACTCGAGGAAGATCGCGTTGCGGTCCTTCTGGTAGTTGCCGAACACCTCGGCGTCCGACATCAGGCCGCCGGGACTGATGCCCATGATGAATCTTCCTTTCAGCAGATGGTCGAGCATCGCCACCTGCGCGGCGATCGCCGCCGGGTGCGCGTTCGGCATGTTGATGGTGCCGGTGCCGAGGACGATGTTTTTCGTATCGTGCGCAAGGCTGGCGAGGAACATCAGGCACGAGGTCACGTTCTCCGCCAGGTCGGTGATGTGCTCGCCGACGTAGGCCTCGCAATAGCCCAGCCGGTCGGCGAGCAGGATCGCCTCGCGGTCCTCGGGCAGCGTCTCCGAGGGCGGGCGGCCCGGCGGATGCAGCGGCATCATGAAGGTCGCAAGCTTCATCGGCTTCATCCCGGGTCGGGGACGACGATCCTGGAATCCTCCCGGTTTCCCCATTCTCCCCAGGAGGCGACGTAGTTTCGCACTTTCGGGTAGCCGAGCGACTTGAGGGCGAGGAACGTGTTGGCGGAGCGGTAGCCGCCATGACAGACCGGGATGATGGTCTTGTCCGGCGTTACGCCCTTCGGCGCGTAGAGATCGCGCATCTCGCCCGGCGCGCGCAACGCGCCCCTGTCGTCCAGGTGATCGCGCCAGAAGATGTGCACCGCGCCCGGGATCGTTCCCGCGCGCCGCGCGCGCTTTTCGGTGCCGCGGTACTCGGACTCGCGCCTGACATCCAGGATGACGGTCTGCTCGTCGCCGATGGCCCGATGGACGTCGAACCGCGTCGCCAGCAGCCCGAGATCCGGAGTTCCCTTGAACGGCGGGGGCGTCGGCGGCGCTTTGGTCGGATCCGGCGGGGGCGGCGCTTCAGCCAGGCGGACGAGCCGGTGCCCTGACGCGCTCCACGCCCGGGTTCCGCCGTCGAGAATCCTGGCGTCCGGGTGGCCGAGGACCGCGAGCAGCCACACCGCACGCGCCGCCCGCTCGCCAGTCTCGTGGTCGTAGATGACTACGGGCCTGTCCGCGGATACGCCGCGTGCCCCGAACAGCGTTCGGAAAATGGCGAGAAAAGCGTTCAATGGGGCGTCCGAAGAGTCGTTCAGGCTGACGCCGTAGATGTCCAGGTGCCTGCTGCCTTCGATATGGCCAAGCGCGAAATCCTCCGCCGGGCGCAGATCGAGCAGCGTCACCGCTGCCAACCGCTCGCCCAGCTCGCGCACATCGATCAGATATTTCTGGTCCGGAAAATCGCCGATCGCCATGGCAACGTGGGTCGCCGCCTGCGCGCGGACGACAGTGTTTTAGAGCGTCGGGCTGACGATGTCGCCGCCGAGGGCGGCGAGGCCCCAGGTCGAGAACTGCGCGTCGGTGTTGAAGCTGATGTGGCCGGCGAGCGAGTGGGCGTCGCGGAAGATGCGCTGGATCGGGTAGCTGTCGTAGATGCCGTTCGCGCCCGCCATCGCGTGCAGCATGTCGACCGCCTCGGTGCACAGGCCGACCGCGAACGCGAGGTTGCGCTTGAAGCGCAGCTTGCGCTCGGGGTCGGCGATGACGTTGCGCTCGGCGATCGCCTGCCCCTCGAGGCAGTCCTGCCTCAGGATGCGCAGCGCGGCGTCTATGCGCGCGCCCGCGGCGCCCACGCGCAGCTGAACGGTTTGTATGTCGCGCATCTTCAGGCCGACGTAGCTGGTGCTGCGTTCCTTGACCGCCTCCACGGTGAGATCGAGCGCTGCCTGCGCATTGCCGACCGCGACGCCGCCGATGCCGTGGCCGCCGAGCGTCGAGAGCGGCACCCGGTAGACCGGGTTGGGGTTGCCGCGCGCGCCGGGGAAAGTGTCGCCGCCGCGCGCGTCGTAGGCGCACAGCGCGCGGTGCGCCGGCACGAAGACGTCCTTCGCCACCACCGTCATGCTGCCGGTCGAGCGCATGCCGAGCACCTGCCAGTCGTCGACGATCTCGTAGTCCGAGCGCGGCACCAGGCACATGCGGTGGTCGACCACACGCTCGCCGTCGCGCACGATCGCCGCCAGCATGTTCCAGCCCGCGACGTTGACGCAGCTGGAGAAATTCCACCGGCCCGAGAGCACGAAGCCGCCGTCCACCTTGCGCGCCTGCCCCTGCGGAAAGGCGATGCCCGAGGCAATGAGCGCGTCCGGGTCCGCGCCCCAGATCTCCTCCTGCGCGCGCTCGTCGTACAGCGCCAGCATCCAGTGGTGGATCAGGAGGTTCGCCGCATTCCAGCCGGTGGAGGCGCAGCCGCGCGCGAGCTCGTAGGGAAAGTCGACGTAGGCGACGAAATCGAGCTCCATGCCGCCCCAGCGCCTGGGCTGCATGGTGCGCAGCAACCCGGTGCGGTGCAGGTCGGCGGTGGTCTCGTCCAGCATGACGCGCGCCGCCTCGCCGCGCGCCGCGCGCGCGCGCAGCACGGGAGCGAGCGAGCACGCCCGTGCAATCGCCTCGTCGTACGAGACGCCGGCGAAACCCAGGGATCTTTTGCTCAGGGCATCCATCTATTTCGTGGTCGCAGTCCCCCGAGGCATCGCGGAATAATTCTCGCCGCCCCAGTCGGGCGCCTGCTTGATGCCGAAGAAGTTGAGCTCGATGGTGAGGCCGTTGGGGTCCTTGATGAAGAGCTGAAACAGCTCCGACTCGGGCAGGCTGCGCGGCCGGTATGGCACGCCCATCGACTTGAAGCGCTTGACGAAATTCTCCGGCTCGGAGGCGAGGAAGGCGATGTGGTCGACCACGCCCGAGTTGTCGGTGGCGGCGTTCCGCGGCGTGCCGAGGTAGTACAGCTCCTGGTTGTTGATCCCGGCCGGCCCCATGTGCACCTGGATCTTGCCGTTGATGCCGAGCCAGTAACCCGGGAACGGGAAGTCGGGCCGCGGCATCACCTCGAAGCCGAGCACGTTGACGTAGAAGTCCCTGGTGCGCTCGAGGTCGTTCGCGCGCACGAAATAGTGGTTCAGCTCGGTCAGGGGCATGGTACCTCCTGGTTCCTGATCAGGAATATTCTAAATCGGGTTGCGCCGGATCAGCTGCCTGGCGATGATGATGCGCTGCATCTCGTTGGTGCCCTCGCCGATGCACAGCAGCGGCGCGTCGCGGTACAGGCGCTCGACCGCGAACTCCTTCGAATAGCCGTAGCCGCCGTGGATGCGCATCGCCTCGTGCGCGTTCTCGAACGCCGCCTCCGAGGCGAAGTACTTCGCCATGCCCGCCTCCATGTCGCAGCGCTCGCCGCGGTCGTACATCTCGGCCGCGTTCCTGACCAGCAGCCGCGCGGCCTCCACGCGCGTCGCCATCTCGCCGAGCTTGAGCTGGATCGCCTGGTGCTCGCAGATCGGCTTGCCGAAGGTCTCGCGCTGCTGCGAGTAGCGCAAAGCCTCCGCGAGCGCGGCCGCGGCGACGCCGACCCCGCGCGCGGCGACGTTGATGCGCCCGAGCTCCAGGCCCGCCACCGCCTGCTGGAAGCCGCGGCCCTCCTCGCCGCCAATCAGGTTCGCCGCCGGCACGCGGTAGTCCTGGAACACCAGCTCGGCCGAGTCGATGCCCTTGTAGCCGAGCTTCTCGAGCTTGCGGCCGGCGCTGAAGCCCGGCCCCTTCTCGCACAGGAACATGCTCATGCCCTTGTGGCGGGGATCGGCGTTCGGGTCGGTCTTGGCGAGCACCGCGAAGCAGGCGCCGTGGATGCCGTTCGAGATCCAGGTCTTGGTGCCGTTCAGCACATAGTGATCGCCCTCCTTCACGGCCTGCATTCTTATCGCCTGCAGGTCCGTGCCCGCATTGGGCTCGGTCAGGGCCAGCCCGCCTCGAATCTCGCCGGCTGCGAATTTAGGCAGGTAGCGTGTTTTGAGTTTTTTGTCGCCGAACTTTTCCACCAGAAGCGACATCATCAGGTGAGAGTTGAAGATTCCCGTCAGGGACATCCAGACTTCAGAGATGCGCGCAACGATCCGCGCATAGAGCTCGGCGGGAAGACCCAGGCCGCCGTATTGCGGCCCGATGGTCGCGCCGAACAGGCCGAGCTTCGTCATCTGCCCGACCATCTCGGCCGGGTAGACGTCGTCGTGCTCGAGCCGGGCGACCTTGCCCGCGACCTGGCGCTCGAGCCACCGGTCGATCGCCTCCAGGATCTGCTGGTCAGTATCCCGCTCTCTTTTCAAGGGCGTTGCCTCGCTTCATGACGAGCATGGCGCGCTCGAATTCGCAGACCACTTCGCCGCGCTGGTTCTTGCCGACCGTGCGGACCGTGACGATACCCTGGTCCGGGCGCGACTTCGACTCGCGCTTGTCGAGCACGGTCGACTCGGCGTAGAGCGTATCGCCGGCGAACACCGGCTTCGGCAGCCTGATCTCCTTCCAGCCCAGATTGGCGATCGCCTTGCGGCTGACATCCGAGACGCTCATGCCGACCAGGATCGCCAGGGTCAGCGTGCTCACCACCAGCGGCTTGCCGAATTCCGTGTGCCTGGCGTACTCGGCGTCGAAGTGGATCGGGTGCGTGTTCATGGTGAGCAGCGTGAACCAGGTGTTGTCGGCCTCCGAGATGGTGCGCCCGGGGCGATGCGCGTAGATCGCGCCGACCTCGAAATCCTCGAAATAGCGGCCGCCCGGCATTTGGCACAATGGTAGAACAGAGCAGGTCGAAGAAGGGAAATCGCCATGAGCCTCCCGCTCCAGGGCATCCGCGTGCTCGCGGTCGAGCAGTACGGCGCCGGTCCGGCCGGCAGCGTCTATCTGGCCGACCTCGGCGCCGAGGTGATCAAGGTCGAGAACCTGCGCGAGGGCGGCGACGTCGGCCGCGGCGTCGGGCCGCATTTCTTCGCGCCCGGCGACAGCCAGTTCTTCCAGACCTTCAACCGCAACAAGCGCTCGATCGCGCTCGACCTGCAGCACCCGGAGGGCGCGGCGGTGTTCCGCGCCCTCGCGCGCGGCGCCGACGGGGTGCTCGACAACCTGCGCGGCGACCTGCCCGGGCGGCTCGGCCTGACCTACGCGGCGCTGCGCGATCTCAATCCGCGCATCGTCTGCGCGCACCTGTCGGCCTACGGACGCGAGGGCTCGCGCGCCTCCTGGCCGGGCTACGACTACCTGATGCAGGCCGAAGCCGGCCACATGTCGCTCACCGGCGAGCCCGACGCCCCGCCCGCGCGCTACGGCCTCTCGGCGGTCGACCTGCACACCGGGCTTGCGGCCGCGTTCGCGCTGCTGGCCGGGATCCTGGGCGCGCGCGCCACCGGCCGCGGGCGCGATCTGGACACCAGCCTGTTCGACCTCGCGCTCTTCAACCTCAACTACCCCGGCACCTGGTACCTGAACGCGGGCGCGGTGCAGGGCCGCGAGCGGCGCTCCGCGCACCCCTCGCTCGTGCCGAGCCAGCTGTTCCGCACCCGCGACGGCTGGATCTTCATCATGTGCAACAAGGAGAAATTCTGGCGCCTGCTCGCGGCCGAGCTGGGCCATCCCGAGTGGGCTGCGGATCGCCGCTTTGCCAGCTTCGAGCTGCGGCTGAAGCACAAGGATGAGCTGGTCGAATTGCTGGATCAGGCCTTCTCGCCGCACACGACGGCACAGTGGCTGGAAAAGCTCTCGGGCAAGGTCCCGGCGGCGCCCGTCACCGATGTCGCGCAGGCGCTCTGCAGCCCCTTTGTAGCCGAGCGCAAGGGCATCGCCGAGTTCGCCTACCCCGACGGACGCAGGCTGCGCCTGATCGCGGGCCCGATCCGCTGCGCCGATGCCGAGGCGCCGACGCGCGCCGCGCCCGCGCTCGGCGCCGACACCGATGCGCTGCTCGGCGAGCTCGGCTATGACGCCGCGCGCATCGCCGCGCTGCGCGCCGCCCGCGCCGTCGGCTGAGTCAGAGCCCGATTTCCCGGAAAATCAGCGAGCACCGCCTGCGACGAGCGTTTCCAGGAGGGCTGAACGGGTCCGCGTCATCCTCACGCCCGCAAGGTCGAGAAACCTCCGGAGATTCATCCTGGTGGCGTCCGGGGGCGAAACGAGCACCGTAGGGACGCGAATTCCCGACTCAAGACCTTCGAGCCGGGCTTGCTCGATACGCTCCGCTTCCAGTTCGAGCGCCGTGATTCGCCTTCGCAGCCGCTGCAGCGACGGGTCCTGCTTGCCGATCGCTCGCCGGGCCTGGCGCAACGGTCGCAGCACGTTCCACTGCCAGGGCTTGACCAGATTCATGGCCGCGCGAAGCGCGCGTTTTCCGAGAGCGCGCCCGCGGCGCCCCTGCCAGCAACAGTAGAGGAGCAGGTTCACGTCCACACCACATCGGTCCTGCAGAGCGAGGCAGGCTGCGGCGACGCCGGGCTTGCGGTAGGTGCGAAGCGAGAAACGCCAGAACGACCCCGCGTCGTGCTCACTTCGCGACGCGAAGGGATTCCCTCGGCGCTTCGCTCTTGCCATGTCCGCTCCAGCGCTTGAAGAGGTTGTGCTCGATGCCCACCTGGTCGAGCGCCTTGCCGATGCTCTGGTGCACCAGGTCCATGATGGTGCCCGGCTTGTGATAGAAGGCCGGCATCGGCGGCAGGATCACCGCGCCGCAGTCGGCCGCGCGGCTCATCAGCTCGAGGTGCCCTCGGTGCAGCGGCGTCTCGCGCACCATCAGCACCAGCGGCCTGCGCTCCTTCAGCGTCACGTCGGCGGCGCGCACCACGAGGTTGTAGGTGAAGGAATTGGCGATCGCCGACAGCGTCTTCACGGTGCACGGCGCGACGATCATCCCGCGCGTGCGGAACGATCCGCTCGCCACCGCCGCGCCCACGTCCTTGTTGTTGTAGACCGTGTGCGCCAGGCTGCGGACGTGCTCGATCTCGTACTCGGTCTCGAGCGAGAGATTGAGCCCCGCCGCCTCGCTCAGGATCAGGTGCGTTTCCTGCCCGAGGTCCTTCAGCACGCGAAGCATCTCTACGCCGTAGACGACGCCGGTGGCGCCGGTGATCGCGACTACCAAGGGAAAGCTCATGGGTGCGTCTCCAGGCAATGCGCTGCAAGCTGAAAGATCTCGTTTGCCGAGATGATGCCGACCACCTGGCCTTCCTCCATCACCGGGAACTGCGCCACGCCGAGCTGCCTGCCTTTCCTGAGGCAGTGCTGCATGGTGTCGGAGGCTTCGACGGTCGCCGGGTTGCGCACCATGATGTCCTTCACCTTCAGGCGCGTCGCGAAGTAGTCGAGCTCGTCAGGGTCCTGCGTGCGCATCACGTAGTGGCCTGCGCGCAGCAGGATGTGGCGCGTCACCAGCCCGCGCAGCTTCCCGGACTCGACCACCGGAAGCGCGTGCAGGCTGTTTTCGGTGAGGAGGCGCTTCGCCTCGACCACGAGCGTGTCGCCGCCGATGGTGATCGGGTCGGCTCTCATCCAGTTGCGCACCAGCATCGTCGATGCTTCCCGTCACAAGTGACCGGCGAATTGCGCAAGCCCGAGCGCGGCGATCGTCATCGCGTTGCTCATTTCGCCGGCGGCGATGCGCGAGCGCGCCGCCGAGGGCTCGATCAGCACCACCTCGATGTCTTCGCCTGCGTCGGGACGCGGCTCCCCCGTTGCGCGCACGCCCTTCGCGAGGTAGACATGCACGCGGTTGGAGAGCAGCGCCGGCTGCGGCCGCAGCTCGCCGAGGCGGCTCCAGGCCCCGCCGCCGTAGCCGGTCTCCTCGGCCAGCTCGCGCGTGGCGCCCTCCTGCGGATCCTGCCCGGGCTCGTGCAGCCCGCCCGGCAGCTCGAGGCTCGCTTCGCGCGAGCCGTGCCGGTATTGCCGGACCAGCACCAGTCTGCCGTCCTTCGTCAGCGGCACGACCGTAAGCCAGTCGACCATGTGGACGACGCAAAACCTGCGCTCCTGCAGCGTGCGCGGCGAACGCGCCAGGTCGCGCGTCACTTCGAAAAGCCCGGCGTCGAATATGCGCTCCGAGGCGAGCAGGGGCCAGGGGCGGATCGTCATGCCGCGGCCTGCGCCTTCGCGCCATGAAACAGCCGCACGAACTCGTCGACCGCGGCGCGGGCGAATTCGGGCGTATAGAGGTGCAGATCGAGCTCCTTGACGCGGCTGCGATCGGAGATCTTCTCTTTCAATCGCGCGACAAACGCCGCGTCCGCGGCCGGGTCGTAGATCGGCCGGCCTTCCCGGTCCAGCGAGGACCAGCCCTGGCGCGGCACGAGGAACGTCCACGGCCCCTTCGAGCGGTTGAGTCGCTCCGCGATCACGTCCGCTGCCCGCCGCAGCTCGGCCGCCGTGGTGCGGACCTGGACCCGCAGCGCATCCTGAACGTATTGCGGCCGGTCCCTGGTCTTCTCCAGCATCTCGGCGCGCCCGCCGTAGGACAGGATGTCCAGGCCGCAGGGCGCGAGCACTGCGGGAATCCCCGTCTCGGCCGCGGCGTTGAGCCGGTCCGGGCCCGGATCGCGATTGCCCTTGTACAGGTGCTCGATCACGCCGCCGGTGCACAGATCGAGCACGCCGTGGAATGCGCCGTCGCGGATCATCTCCTCCATCGCGCGATCGCCCTTGCCCTGCGCGTGACACACGATCGGCGTGAAGCCCGCCGCCTCGAGCATGCCGAGCGCGGCCTGCACCGCCATCTCGCCGAAGCCGAACGACGACACCGCGACGCACGGCTTGTCGAAGCGGAAGTCGGTGCCCTGTGTCATTTCGACCATGCCGCAGATTGCGCCGACCGCGTTGATGATCTGCGCTCTCAGCAGCGGGTTCATCTTCACGATGTCGAGCACCGTGTGATGCATGGTGATGTCGCGCGTTCCCACGTACTTGTCGATGTAGGCCGGGTGCGCCGCCATCGGCGAGGCCATCACCTTCGGCATGCCGAAGGGCAGCCGCTTCATGATCGAGGT
>JACOVA010000089.1 GCA_016177575.1 Betaproteobacteria bacterium | reverse complement strand
CAGGTAATCGATGCTGAGGCCTGCCTCCTTGCAGATCGGAATGTCGGACCAGGACATGGTGCTGGTGACCTTGGCCTTGTACGGCATGCGCTTGAGCTCGAACACGCACAACGGCTTGAGCTTGCCGCCGCGCCAGTGCGCCACCGCCTCGATCGGGTTGTTGACCGTCGAGTTGACGTGCCCGCCGACCAGTTGCGTCGCCTCCGCGCCGCCGCCCTAGAACGGGATGTAGGTGAACTTGGCGGCGGTCGCCTGCTCGATGGCGACCGTGTTGATCTGGTCCTCCTGCTTGGCGCCCGTGCCCGCCATCTTGAACTTGCCCGGCCCGGCCTTCTTCGCCGCCTCGACGTAGTCCTTGGCGGTCTTGTAGGGCGTGCCTTCCTGCACCCACAGCACGAAATTATCGAGCGCCAGCATCTGCACCGGGGTCAGGTCGCGCCAGTTGAACGGCGTGTTGGTCGCGAGCGGCGTGGTAAAGAGGTTCGAGAGCGTGATGATGATCTTGTGCGGCTCGCCCGGCGAGCCCTTGACGTCGAGGAAGCCCTCGGCACCGGCGCCGCCGGACTTGTTGATCGGCAGCAGCGCGACCTTGGCGAGGTTGTGCTTGGCGACGATCGCCTGCATGGCGCGCGCCATCTGGTCGGCGCCGCCGCCGGTTCCTGCCGGGATGATGAACTCGATGTTGCGGGTCGGCTCCCAGGCCTGTGCCGAGACAGCCCACAGCGCGGCCGAGGCGAGTACTACCGCTCTGGTACGCAAGCGCTTGATTTTCATGTCATCTCCTCCTTGTACGGAATCGTTACCGTGCGACGCGCCATTGTGCCGCAGCACTGCCGCCATTGTGCTCCCCGCTCCCGCAAATTCTCCCGCCCCCTGCAACCCCCGACCCTTGACTGCGGTCAAGAATTCCGCGTCTCCGTCTCCGCGCCCGCCACCCCCTGCTTCACCGCGGACTCCTGGCGCCGCGCCAGCCATCGTCCCCAGATCACCACGGTCGCGGCGCCGATCCCACCCGCGATCAGCTCCAGGCTCAGCCCGGCGACCCGGGGTTTGCCGGCGGTGTCGAACAGCACACCGAGGCCGCCGAGCCAACCTTTCAGCGCCGGGTCGGTCACCAGCATCTCGCCCGCGACCAGGCCGATCAGTGCGGCGCCGATCGTGATGATAACGGGATAGCGCTCCATCAGGTGCACCAGCAGGGTGGCGCCGAAGACGACCAGGGGAATCGAGATCGCGAGGCCGAGTATAAGCAGGGTCATGCTGCCGCCGGCGGCGGCGGCGACCGCGATCACGTTGTCGAGGCTCATCACCAGGTCGGCGATCAGGATGGTCTTGATGGCCGAGACCAGGCTGTCGCTCGCGTCGACGTCTTCGCCGCCCTCCTCCGGCACCAGCAGCTTGATGCCGATCCAGAAAAGCAGCAGGCTGCCGACGAGCTTGAGCCACGGCAGCGTGAGCAGCGCGACTGCGAACACGGTGAGAACGATCCGCAGCACCACCGCGGCGCCGGCGCCCCAGAAGATCGCCTGCTTCTGCTGCTTCGGCGGCAGCGAGCGCGCGGCGAGCGCGATCACCACCGCGTTGTCGCCGGAAAGTACGATGTTGACGCCGATGATCTTCGCCAGGCCGATCCAGAAGGCCTGCGAGGCAAGCTCCTCGAGCATTTCCTATTCTAGAACAAGCCCACCACCTTACCGTCGACGAAATCGATCTTGGTCGCCGAGGGCACCCTGGACAGGCCCGGCATGGTCATGACGTCGCCGAGGATCGGCACCACGAACTCCGCGCCCGCAGCGAGGCGCACGTCGCGCACGTTGATGGTGTAGTTCGACGGCGCCGCGCGCACCTTCGCGTCCGCGGAGAACGAGTACTGCGTCTTGGCCATGCAGATCGGGTAGTGGCCGTAGCCGGAGTCCTGCAGCTGCTTGATCTGGGCGCGCACTTTCGCATCCGCGGTGAGCTCGCTGGCGCGGTACACCTTCTTCGCGATCTTCTCCATCTTCTCCCACAGCGGATCGGCATCATCGTAGACGAAGCGCGGCTTCGAGGACCGGCCGCACAGCCCGACCACCACCCGCGCGAGCTCTGCGGCGCCCTTGCCGCCGTCCGCCCAATGCGTGGCGAGCACGAACGGCGCGCCGAGCTTCTCCATCCGCGACTTCACCAGCTCGATCTCCGCCCGGGTGTCGAAGGTGAAGCGGTTGAACGACACCACGCATGGAATCCCGTAGACGTTGGCCACGTTGTCGACGTGCCGCTCGAGGTTGGCGAGCCCCTTCTCCAGGGCGGCGAGGTTCTCCTTGTTGACCTCCTTGATGTCGACGCCGCCGTGGTACTTGAGCGCCCGGATCGTGGCCACGATCACCGTGGCGCTCGGCATCATGCCGGTCTTGCGGCACTTGATGTCGAGGAACTTCTCGGCGCCGAGGTCGGCGCCGAACCCGGCCTCGGTGACGCAGTAGTCGACCAGCTTGAGTTCGGCGCCAGCGCATCCTTGAGCAGCACGGTCATCGCACCGTGCGCCTGCAGCTCCTTGGCGGTGACCGGCTTGAGGGCGCGCGTGTAGCCGACGACGATGTTGCCGAGGCGCTTCTTCAGGTCCTCGTGCGACGTCGCGAGGCAGAAGATCGCCATCACCTCGGAGGCCACCACGATGTCGAAGCCGTCCTCGCGCGGATAGCCGTTCGCCGTGCCGCCGAGCGCGACCACGATGTCGCGCAGCGCGCGGTCGTTCATGTCGACCGCGCGCCGCCACTGGATGCGCCGCGGGTCGATGCCGAGCTCGTTGCCGTGGTGGATGTGGTTGTCGATCATCGCCGCCAGCAGGTTGTTGGCGAGCCCGATGGCGGAGAAATCGCCGGTGAAGTGCAGGTTGATGTCCTCCATCGGCACCACCTGCGCGTAGCCGCCCCCGGCAGCTCCGCCCTTGATGCCGAACACGGGCCCGAGCGATGGCTCGCGCAGGCAGATCATCGCCCTCTTGCCGATATGATTGAGCGCGTCGCCCAGGCCGACCGTGGTGGTGGTCTTGCCCTCGCCCGCCGGCGTCGGCGTCATCGCCGTCACCAGAACGAGCTTGCCGTCCTTCCGGTCTTTCAGCGTTTCGAGGTATTCGAGCGAGATCTTGGCCTTGTAATGGCCGTAGGGCTCGAGGTGCTCCTCGGCGATGCCGAGCTTCTCCTGTGCCACCCTGGCAATGCGCTGCAGCTTCGCTGCCTGGGCGATCTCGATGTCGGAGGGCATGGTGGTTCTCCTCGCCTGCTTTTTCGGAGGCCGAATTGTCGAAGACGCGCTGAACGTGAAGCCTTGACCGCGGTCAAGCCATCGCCGCATCGGCCGCAGCGCAGGGCGCCGCTATTCGCCTCGTCCGGTGAAGGCGAGCAAATCGCTCAGCTGCTCGTCGATGCGCAGCAGCTCGCGGCGGGCGCGGCCGTGGTGCCGCTCCGCGCCGCGCTGCGCGATGCCGACGAGCAATCGGCCCAGCCAATGCGGGAAGGGCCTGCCGCCCCGCAGGAACAGCCTGCCCAGCCGCACGGCATGCCCTTTGAAGTACTCGTGCACGATTTCGTCCTCGAGGGAGACGATGACCTGGAAGCTGCCGGGATCGCCCTGCCGTCCGCCGCGCCCAAACAGCTGCCGGTCGATGCGGCGGGCATCGTGGCGCTCGGTGGCGAGCACGTGCAGGCCGCCCAGCTCGGCCACGCCCGGGGCGAGCCGGATGTCCGTGCCCCGGCCCGCCATGTTGGTGGCGACCGTGATACGGCCCCGCTCTCCCGCCCTGCCGATCACTTCGGCTTCTTCCTGATCCTGGCGCGCGTTCAACACCTGGTGCGCCAGCCCGCCGGCCGAAAGCAGCTCGCTCAAATGCTCGGAGGCGGAGACCGAGCGGGTGCCGACGAGAACCGGACGGCCTTCGGCCTGAAAACGGCGCAGCGTTTCGACAATGGCCGCCCACTTCTCCTCGGCAGTGATGTAGACCTCGTCGGGCAAGCGCCGGCGCCGCACCGGTCGATTGGTCGGTATCGAGACCACCGGCAGGCGGTAAACCGCCCAGAGCTCGCGCGCCACCTCCCTCGCAGTGCCAGTCATTCCTGCGACGCGCAGATAGCGGCGGAAAAACCGCTGGTAGCTGATCCGCGCCAGCGTCTCCTGCTGGCCGGTGATCGCGCACCCCTCTTTTGCCTCGATCATCTGATGCAGCCCGCGCTCCCAGGACCGGTCCGGCATTACCCGGCCCGTGTATTCGTCCACGATCTGCACCTTGCCGCCGCGCACCAGATACTGCTTGTCGCGCTGAAACAGGTACAGCGCGGACAGCGCGCGCCGCATCAGTTCCTCGCGCCGCCGCGGCCCCATCCACACGCCCCCGTAGGGCTCCGCCAGCTCGGTCGCGCGGTGCCGCCCGCGCTCGCTAAGCTCGACGTCATGCTCGCGGGGTCGAATGGAGAAATCCACGCCGGTGGTCAGCTGGCGCGCAATGGCAACGGCCTCGGTATAGACCCTCTCTTCCTGGCTCGAATCCCCGACATTCGAGATGATCAGCGGCGTACGTGCTTCGTCGATCAGCACGCTGTCGGCTTCGTCCACGATGACGAAACACAGACCGCGCAGCAGCAGGCGGCGCGCGCGCCCGTGTTCTGCGTGCAGCCCCTCCATCTGAAGGTGCATCGGCCGCGCGTCCCGGCCGAGCATCAGACGATCCTTGAGATAATCGAAGACCACCTGCTTGTTCGTGCCGTAGGTGATGTCGCAGGCGTATGCCGAACGCCGCGCCTCGGGGGTCATGCCTTCGGTGATGGTGCCGACGCTGAGGCCGAAGAACTTGTATATGGGATTCATCCATGCCGCATCGCGCATGACCAGAAAGTCGTTGACGGTCACGATATGCACAGGGATGCCCGCAAGCGCGGCAGCGCAGGCCGGCAGGGTCGCCGCAAGAGTCTTTCCTTCGCCTGTCTCCATTTCGGCGATCTTGCCCTCGAGCATCACGCGCCCGCCCAGCAGCTGCACGTCGAACGGCCGCATGCCCAGGCGGCGCCCTGCGATCTCCCGCACGATGGCGAACGTGCGCGCCACGAGCGCTTCCTGCAGACCCTCGCTGTAGAGACGCCGCCTGAGTTCGGGCACACGGTCCCTGATCGCAGGGTCGGCCAGTTCGGACAGGCGCTGCCCCTCTGCGTTCACGAGCGCGAGAAACGCCCGGTGACCCGGGCTTCGCCCGTAGGCGCGCTGCCGGATGAACCCCCCCAGGCTGGCTGCAGCGCGATCGAGCCAGCTGTCGCGCAAGTCCTCGCGCTGCGGATACGGGCCGAGCGCGATCCCCGGTCGCAGAACGGCGGTGTCAGACATTGAACTGCCTCAGCAGCAGCCGCCTGAGGGCGCGGTACAGCTGGAATCCCGCCGGCTCGAAGCCGTGATCGAAGCGCACGAACACGCGCGCACCGAGGTATTCAGAGCGCACTTCGACGGGCAGGGTCAATTCAAGCTGGAAAATCTGCCTGAGCGCCGTCACGCCCTGCGTGTCGCGGGGGTCGACCGCGATCGGGCCGCCTCCGGCGCTTCCCAATGCCGCGGTCGGCAATTGCAGCGAAGCCCCGGGCACCTCGCGGCGGATTTGCGCTGGAACAGGACGCGCACCCCAACCCGCGAGCATGACTTCGACGCTCCGGGTGTCCTGTCGCACCATCGCAATGTCGTCCTGCACCAATGCCACGCGCGCCGTAAGTTCTCCGGGCTCGACCACGTAGCCGACGAGCTGGCCTTTGTTGACGAAGCGGCCGGGAAGGTCCGCAGCCCTCGGCACGATGAACCGGCCGCTGGCGGGGCTGCGGAAAATCAGTTCCGCCTCGCGCTCGCGGGCGCGCTGCAGATTCGCACGCGCGGCGGTCATTTGCTCGCGGACCATTGCCGCTTGCACCCGGTCCGAGGGCAGCAACGCATCGTATTTTGCGCTCAGTTCCTCCACCTGCGCGATCAGCATCGCGACGCGTGTCGCAAGGAACGGCTCCTCGGCCTGGATGAGCGGCTCGCCGCGCCGGACTTCGCCGTCGACCGGCGCCAGCAGCCGTTCAATGAAGCCCTCCGCGCCAGCCCGCACCTGCGCTTCCTCGGGCACCCAGATGACGCCCTCGGTGCGCGTCCAGCTCGGCGCCGGGACGGCGAAGATCAGGCCGCCAACGGCGAGCGCGAGAAAGGCGCTGGTCGCGAGCGCCCGCCCGCGCTTGCGCCGCAGATTGGGGTTGCCGAGCAGAAACGAAAGGCTCTTGCCGACCGGGGTCACCACCTGCGTCGCCACGGCCCAGATCGCGAGCAGGATCCCGACGACGAAAAACTTTCCGGCGATGAACAGCACGATCACGAACATGATGAAAACGCGGTACAGGAACGATCCGATGCCGTACAGAACCATCCAGCAGCGCTCCCCCGTTGAATGTGCCGGGGACTCGGCATCGGCGACGCCGAGAACGTAGCGCTGGAAAAGATAACCGAGGTACTGGTTGGACCGCTGCCCGAGATTGGGGATCTCGATGGCGTCGGCCAGAACGTAGTAGCCGTCGAAGCGAAGCAGCGGATTGCCATTGAACAGAAGCGTGGATACGCCGCTGATCAGCATCACGTTGTAGGCGATGGCCCGCACCGCCCCGGGTTCGACGGCGAGCCAGACGAACAGCGCGAGCGCCCCGAGGAACAGCTCCACCGCGATGCCCGCGGCGCCGACGACGATGCGCTTGCGCTTGTCCCTGAAGCCCCATGCAGAGGAGGCGTCGACATACGGGACCGGCGTCAATACCAGCAGCATGATGCCGATTTCGTGCACTTCCCCGCCCCATTTCCGGGCCGCGTATGCGTGCCCCAACTCGTGCAGAGCCTTGACTACGGGGTACACGAGCCAGAGCAGCGCGAGGTTCTGGGGGTCGAGGACGCGATCGGTGATGTCCTCGGTCAGGTCGGTCCAGTGGGAGGCCGCCAGCACCGCGCCGGTGCCCACCACCGCCAGCCACAGGAGCATGCCAAACCAGCCCAGCAGCGGCTGCACCCATGGCAGCGTTCGCGCGAGGAAGCGGTCCGGATCGAACAGCGGGAAACGCAGCGCCAGGGGCGTCCAGAGCCTGCGCCGCCACAGCATGCGCTCGTGCCGCTGGTGCCGCCTGAACACCTCCATGCTGTCGGGCGGCACGTCGCACAGCAGCGCGTCGGCTGCGTGCAGCTGCCCGAGCAGGCGGATCACTTCTTCCTGCGTGGGAGCCTCATCGCCCAGGTACGCGCTTGCCGCGTTCCAGATCTCCTGCACGGTTCGCTCGCCATCCATCAGCCCGATGAAATGGTAGGCGGCCGGCGAAAAGCGGTGCGAGCGCTCCGCGGCGTGATCCTGCAGAACGAACCAGACCTCGTCGCGGAATGACTGGCGCAGAATCCGGGCGTGCGCGCGGATGCGCGGCTTGAGCGCCGCGACCCGGTACCACGAAGGGCTGAACAGCGCGTCGCTCACGGCCGGCGCGGGGTTACGGCCACCAGGACCAGATCCACATGCGCACCCAGTGCACGAGCTTGTGAGTCCAGATCCAGATCAGCTTGCGCTCCTCGACCTGGATCTTTCCCACCCCTTCCATGCCCGGGCGCAGCTTTTCGCTCGCGCCTTTCGCCACCGCTTCGACGCGAAAGTAATTCCGGCCCTCGTCGACGACGGAGACCGGAGTGATCTTCTCGACCACCAGAGCGATTTCCTCGTTCGGCATGCTGGTCAGCGCGAGGCGGCCGGTCTGGCCTACCGAGACAGCGGTGATGTCGCGCTCGTCCACCTTCATGATGACGCGGTAGGTGTCCAGCGGCGCGACCTCGAACAGCGCGTTGCCGCGCTCGACGGCGGCGCCGAGCGACTGGCTGAGATCGCCCTTGACGACAACCGCGTCGAACGGCGCGAGCAGCCGCGTGCGCGCGATTTGCTCGTCGACCAGAGCGATCTGCGCCTGCACTTGCCCGGCCTGCGCTTCCAGGATACGCGCGCGTGCGCGGTTGCCCTCCGCGACCGCCTGCCTGCGCTCGCCCTCCTGCTGGGCGCCCTGGCTCACCAGCTTCTGGCGCTCGAGGCGCAGGTCACGGTCATCCAGGGCGGCAAGCAGATCGCCCTTGCGCACGATGTCGCCCGCGCGCGCGCGCGCCTCGATGACGTAACCGTGCATCGCCGCGGTGATCGCGCGCTGCACCGTGCCCTCGAGGTTCGCATCCGCTGTGACCATGTAGTCGCCGTCGACAATGGCGAAAAACGCGATCGTCAGTGCAGCGAGCAGCGTCCACATTTTCAGGGCGACGTGGCGCGGGCCCGCCAGGCGCCGCAGCAGCGTCGCCATGCTGTCCAGCGCTTTCTGCGCCAGCCAGCGGTCTTCCTTGCGCTTGACATCGAGCACCGGGCCGACCAGCAGGGCGGCATGCTCGTAGAGCTCCACCGTCCGGACATCGAACTCCGAGCCGGCCGGCAATTCCAGCACCAGTGCGCCGAGCACGCTCGCCCCTGCGGTCAGGGGGACCGTGCACACCGCGCCGGTTCCGTGCTGCTGGAGGAGCTCGGCATGCGCGCGCGTGACCTGGAACGGCCCGTCCTTGCGCGGAGGGAATATCACCGTTGCGAGCTGATCCGCGGCCTCGTCCATGGCGCCCTCGAGCGCGCGGATCAGATTGGTCTTCTTGGAAAATGCGGCGCTATGGGAAAGCGCCCGCACGTAGATGTGGCGGCCCTTCATGAAACCGATGCTGACCCGCTCGCAGCCGAAGGTCGTGGCGAGCTCGGTGGCCACCGCCGTAGCGGCGGCCTGAAAGCGGTCGTGCTGCAGCGCCGTCGCGATCAGCTCGAGCACCGTGACCAGCCGCGCCTTGCTGGTGAACGTCTTGCGGCGGGCGAGCGCTTCCAGCCAGCCGATGCCCCAGCCCAAGCGCTGCACCAGCTCGCGCAGCGCCGACTCGGGGCGGCCCTCGAGCTCAAGCGCCGCGGCGCCGTAGAGCTCGTCGTCGACAAGGATCGGGTGGGCGACGAAGACCGGGTCCTGCCGCCGCGCGGCGCGCTTGGCGCCGTCCACCGCGACGCGCCGCTGCTGCAGCGCGCGCTCAACGACCGCGGCGAGCTTCGGGCTGCCTTCGATCGCCTCGGGCCATACGGCGACAGGCGCGAAGGCTGCCGCCTCCGAGGCGCGCAGGACGACGACGCCCCTGATGACACCATCGAGCGCGCGGCACTGGATTTCCAGCCAGCCCGCGGCAAAGCTGCGAGCGTCCGCGGCATGGGCGAGCCGCGCCCAGAGCTCGGACTCGAATGCATCGGCGTCGCCCGCCGCCCGCCGGGCGTCGGTGATCAGGGCTATGCCGTCTTTTTCCGCCAAGCGAAAGTCCTGTTACTGGAGCGCCGCGCCGAGGCTCACCAGGTCCGCTTCGGAAAGCATGCCCGCGGCCTGCTTGAGCCTCAGGCGCGTGAGCAGGTATTCGTAGCGCGATTGCGCGAAGTCGCGCTTGGCGAGGTATAGATCGCGCTGCGCATCCAGCACCGGCAGCAGTGTGAACAGTCCCGACCTGTGGCCCTCTTCCTTCGCTTCCAGCGCGCTTTGCTGCGAGATGACCGATTGCCTGAGAGCCCGCACCAGGCTCACGCCGACCAGCGTACCCTCGAAGGCGGCGCGCGTCGCGCGCTCGACGGCGCGGCGTTCCTGTTCGAGCTCTTCGCGCGACTTTTGATAGCGGTGGGCCGCCTCCTGCGTCACCGCGCTGGTGAGTCCGCCCTCGAAAATCGGCACGCTCAAGCGCAGCGTGAGGTCGGTGGTCTCGACTTCGCTGCCGCCGCCGAACAGCGTGCTGCCGGCATCGCGCCGGTTGTGATTGAGCACGAGGTTGAGGCTGGGAAAGTGACCGGCGCGCTGGCGCTCGACTTCCTGTCGCGCAACCTCGACCGCCTCGCGCTTCGCCCGCAGGACCAGGTTCTGCTCGGACGCCGATGCGAGCCAGCGATCGACGCGCGCCGGCTCCGGCGTCTCGAGCGTAAATTCCTCGCGCAACCTCTGCACCTTCTCGATCAGCCGGCCGGTGATCTCGCGCAAGCCCTGGCGCGCATCGTGCAGTCTGTACTGCGCCTCGAGCTCGCGCGCCTGCGTCACCGCGTAGCGCGCTGCAGCGTCGTGCTGGTTGACGATGGTGCCCAGGCCTATCGCGAGCTTCTCGCGCGCCAGGTCGAGCGCCTTGCCGACGGCCTCCCGCTCGGCCCGGGCGAGCGCCTGACTGTCGGTTGCGGCAAGCACCACGAGATAAGCCGCGGCGGTGCGAAGCAGCAGATCCTGTTCGGCGGCCAGCAGCGTGAACTCGGCCTGCCTGACCACTGCCTTCGCCTGCGCGAAACGCTCGATGACGTCCTTGCGGAAGATCGGCTGATTCACCGACAGCGTCTCGTTGTCGGTCGGAAAGTTCGTGATCCCGGCACCGAAGATGGGGTTTTCGCTCTTCAGGATCCTCTGTCGCGTCTCGGTGCGCTCAAGGTCGAACCGCACCTGCGGCAGGAATCCCGCGCGCGCCTGGTCGATCGCCGTGCCGGCTGCCAGGGACTCGGCCCTGGCGGCGCGGTACTTCGGGTCGTTCTCGACGGCGAGCCGGTACGCTTCCAGCAGCGTCTCGCCTCGGGCCGGCAGCGGCAGGAGGAGCGCAGCACAGAGCCCCGCCAGCAATGCGGCCGATTGGCAGAATCCTGTCCGAGAGCGACCGAACCGCATGTTCGCCTACTTGCCAAACACCACGCTGCACTTGATTCCCGCAGGAATCCTGTTGCCGGGATTGAGCAGTTCCAGCCGCACGCCCAGGGTGCCGCTCGCCGCGTCGATCACCTTGTCGACCGCGACGATCTTCGCCTTGTAGTTGCCCGGGAAGAACGGCGCCAGGCTCACCTTTCCCGGCATGCCGACTTTCACCGATCCGAAAAGGCTCGCCGGCGCGACGACCTCGACGTAGAGCGGGTTGATCTGCGCGAGCCGCAGCACCACCGACTTGTCGGTGCGGATGAATTCTCCCGGCGCCAGGCGGCGCTCCACGACGACCCCGTCGAGCGGACTGACAATCGTCCTCTGCTTGAGGATTTCCTGGTTCCTTTTCAGCTCTTCCTCGTGCAGACGGGCTTCGGTCACCATCTCGTCTCTCTCCTGGGCCGAAATCAGCTGCTTCGTGAAGAGCGTCTCGTTGCGTTCCACTTTCCTGCGCCCGAACTCGACGCGCGCTTCGGACAGCTTGACCGCCGCCGTCTCGACGCCGGACTGCAGTGTCGCGACCACCTGCCCCCTGCGCACAGGGTCGCCGCGATCGACCGTGACCCGCTCGAGCACCCCGTCGACCGGGCTGCCGACGTTGACCACCATGGAGGGCTCGAGCAGGCACTCCAGCCCGGTCTCAGATCGGGATGCCGGCGCAAGCGGCGACTGCGCGCCGGCGCTCGGCGCGACGAGCGCTGCGACGACTCCGGCTATGAACGTGCGCAGTTGTCGGACAAATACGATGGGACCCCCAGGAAACACCGGCTTGAGAAAGCCGGGTGCGATCCTACCACCGCATGCGCAGCCAAGCCAGCAGGCGGTCGCGCAGCCCGGCGCGGACGGATTGCGGTTGCTGCATGGCGGCGAGAGCTGCGACGCCCAGCGCCGCAACGAGCACGTCGCCGTCGCGCTTGTCGTAATCCTGTAAGGACGACGGCTGCGCACCACCGGAGGGCGCCGCCGGCGATTCCCCGCCTCGACCCTGTCCGCCGCTGCCTACGCCCTCGCGCTGTTCCAGTGCCCCGCTATGGGCCGGGTCGGTGGTCGGAGTCACCAGGTTGGGGTTGAACACCGTCTGGAAAATCTCATCGTCGAACGGCTGCGAAATCTCGCCCAGGTCGAACACCCACTGGAACAGCCTGGCATCGTGCAGCGGCTCCGGCCGCAGGAACGCGCCGGGCTGTCCGGGCAGGACGATCGCGTGGCCCGGCAGGTTCTTCGGCGTGGTGAAGATCGTTACGTCGCCTTCGCGCGGCAGCGCGTTGAACGAGCCGAACAGCGCCTCGGTGACGAGGTCGTGCGTGTCGGCCTCGATGGCGGTCACGATGCCGCCCGACAGGGTGATCGACACATTGCTGCCGAAGAGCAGGTCCTCGGACAGCGTGCCAAAGAGCAGGTCGTTGCCCTGCCCGCCGATCAGGATGTCGTTGCCCGCGCCCCCGTTCAGCGTGTCGTCGCCGCCGATCGTCACGTCGATCGACTGGATCAGCACGTTCACGCCCGAGAGGGTCACGCTGCCGCCGTCGCCGAACAGGATGTCGTTGCCACCGTCGCTCAGCACGACGTCATTGCCCGCCCCGCCCATCACGATATCGTTGCCGTCGCCGGTGGACAGGACGTCGTCGCCGCCGAGCAGCGGATCGCCGGTGATCGCCTGCACTAGGTCGCCGTTGGTGTCGTTGATGATGGTGCCGTTATCGCCGAACACCACGTCGTTGCCGCTGCCCGTGATCACGGTGTCGGCGCCCACGCCGCCGAACACCGAGTTGTCGCCGTTGCCGGCGTCGATCGTGTCGTCGCCGCCGGTCGCGGCCGTCGTGTCGGTGCTGATGAGCAGCGTCGCCACCGCGTCGGTGTAGTCGATGAGCCCGTTGTCGCCGAACACCACGTCGTCGCCGTCGCCGCTCGTGATCGTGTCGCCCGAGTTGCCGCCGAGCACGATGTCGTTGCCCGAGCCGGTGACGATCGTGTCAGCGCCGCCGTCGTCGAGCTGGATGGTCTCGACCGTACCCAGGGTGATCGGCTGCCCCGCCATCTGCGGCGCGTCCACGGTGTCGGCCGTGATCTGGCCGCTGTCGCCGATCACCAGGTTGTCGCCCTCGCCCGCATCGATGAAGTCGTCGAAGCGCCCGCCGATGACGATGTCGTCGCCGCCGCTGGTGATGATCGTGTCGGAGCCGCCGTACTCGGTCGTCGACGTGCTGGTGATCAGGTCGATGTCGGCCGAGTTGCCGTCGGTGGTCACGTAGTCGACCTGGCCGTCGTCGCCGAGCACGATGTCGGCGCCCTCCCCGGTGATGATCGTGTCGTCGCCGAAGCCGCCGATGACGATGTTCTGGCCGTCGCCGACGTTGATCGCGTCGTTGCCGCCCAGGGACGGATCGGTCGAGCCGAACTGGGTGAGCTGGCCGCTCGAATCCCAGTTCACGAAGCCGTTGTCGCCGATCACGATGTCCTGACCGTCGCTCGTGACGCCCGAGGCGTTCACCTGGTCGGCGCCCACGCCGGCGAGCACGATGTTGTCGCCCGAGCCGCCGCCGCTCTCGATCACGTCGTCGCCGCCGGTCGCGTTGGTCGTGTCGGTGGTCACCGCCTCAGTGAGCACCGCCTCGCCGCCCACCTCGGTGAACGTGAACGCGCCGTTGTCGCCGAGGATCAGGTCCTCGCCCGTGCCGGTGAGGATGGTGTCGGAACCGAAGCCGCCCGCCACGATGTTGTCGCCGTCGCCCGCCTGGATGGTGTCGTCGCCGCCCAGGGTCGGGTCGGTGGTCTGGAACGAGCTGTACACGCCGCTCGCGGTCCAGTCGATCTGGCCGTTGTCGCCGAGGATCAGGTCGTCGCCGCTGCCCGCGCTGAGGGTATCGCCGCCCACGCCGCCGATCACCACGTTGTCGCCCTCGCCGGCAACGATGGTGTCGTTGCCGCCGGTCGCGTTGGTCGTGTCGGTCGACACCGCCTGCAGCAGCTGCTCGGTCCCCGGCGTGTAGGTGACCTGGCCGTTGTCGCCGAGCAGCACGTCGGTGCCCGAGCCCGAAACGATCGTGTCGTCGCCGAAGCCGCCGACCACGATGTTGTCGCCGTCGCCGACGTAGATCGTGTCGTTGCCGCCCAGGTCCGGCTCGGTCGAGGCGAAGCCGGTGATCAGGCCGTTCGTGTCCCAGGTCACCGTGCCGTTGTCGCCGATCACGATGTCCTCGCCCGCGCTCGCGGTGCCGCTCTGGTTGACCAGGTCGTCGCCCACGCCGGCAAGCACGATGTTGCCCGAGCCGACGACCTCGATGCCGGTATACGGGCTGGAAAGCGTGGTGCTCTCCAAATAGGCCGGGGCGGCGGCCGTGCCGGTGTTCTCGTAGATCGTCAGCGTGCCGCCGGCGTCGGCGACCATCAGGTCGAGGTCGCCGTCGCCGTCGAGGTCGATCAGCGTCGGCACGCTGTTCGTGCCGACGTCAATGCCGTCGAACGGGTTCGCCGTGCCGGTGAGCTCCACGTAGCCCGTGCCGGTGCTCTGGTAGTAGCTGAGCGTGCCATCCGCATTGCCCACGACCAGGTCGAGGTCGCCGTCGCCGTCCAGGTCGGCCACCGCTGGCGCGCTGCCGGTGCCGACGTCGATGCCGTCGTACGGGTTGTCGGCGCCGGCCTGCTCGACGTAGACGGGCGCGGTGCTCGTGCCGGTGTTCTCGAAGTAGGCGAGCGTGCCGTCGGCATTGCCCACCACGAGGTCGAGGTCGCCGTCATTGTCGATGTCGGCGAGGGTCGGCACGCTCGAGTCGCCGACATCGATGCCGTCGAACGGATTGTCGACGCCGGTCAGCTCGACGTAGCCCGAGCCGGTGTTCTCGTAGTAGGCGAGCGTGCCGTCGGCGTTGCCCACCACCGCGTCGAGGTCGCCATCGCCGTCCAGGTCGGCGAACGCGATCACCGGCGTGCCGCCGCTCTCGATGATGTCGTCACCACCCGTGCCCGCCGTGGTGTCGGTCGTGCTCGCCTGCGTGAGCACCGCCTCGCCGCCCACCTCGGTGAACGTGAACGAGCCGTTATCGCCCAGGATCAGGTCCTCGCCCACGCCGGTCGAGATCGTGTCGGCGCCGAAGCCGCCGGCGACGATGTTGTCGCCGTCGCCCGCCTGGATGGTGTCGTCGCCGCCCAGGGTCGGGTCGGTGGTCTGGAACGAGCTGTACACGCCGCTCGCGGTCCAGTCGATCTGGCCGTTGTCGCCGAGGATCAGATCGTCGCCGCTGCCCGCGATGATGGTGTCCGCGCCCACGCCGCCGATCACCACGTTGTCGCCGCCGCCGGCGTCGATGACGTCGTCGCCGCCCGTGGAGTTCACCGGATCGGTCGACACTGCCTGCAGCAGTTGCGTGGTGCCCGTGGTGTAGGTGACCGCGCCGTTGTCGCCCAGCACAATGTCGTCGCCGGCGCCGGTGCTGATGGTGTCGCTGCCGAAGCCGCCGACCACGATGTTCGCGCCGTCGCCGACCACGATCACGTCGTCGCCGCCGGTGCCGAGGCCCGTGTTGTCGTAGTAGCCGAGCGTGCCGCCGCTCGTGCCGATCACCGCGTCAGCATCGCCGTCGCCGTCCAGGTCGGCGAACGTCGGCGTCGCCTGCACGCCGACGTCGACGCCGTCGAACGGGTTGGCCGCGCCGGTCAGCTCGACATAGCCCGTGCCGGTGTTCTCGAACGTGCTCAACGTGCCGTCGGCCGCGCCGACCACGAGGTCGAGGTCGCCGTCGGTGTCGAGGTCGACGAACGCCGGCGCGCTCGAGGCGCCGACGTCAACCGCATCGAACGGATTGGCCGTGCCGGTGAGCTCTACGTACCCGGCGCCCGTGTTCTCGAACGTGCTGAGCGTGCCGTCCACCGCCCCCACCACCAGGTCGAGGTCGCCGTCGGCGTCTAGGTCCACGAACGTCGGCGTGCTCATGTCGCCGACATCCACCGCGTCGAACGGATTGAGCGCGCCGGTCTGCTCGGTATAGACCGGCGCTGTCGCGGTGCCCGTGTTCTCCAGGTAAGTGAGCGTGCCGTCGGCCGCGCCGACCACCAGATCGAGGTCGCCGTCGCCGTCCACATCACCGAGCGTCGGCGCGCTCGAGATGCCGACGTCGATGCCGTCGAACGGATTCGCCGCGCCCGTGAGCTGGACATAGGTCGGCGCCGTGGCGGTGCCCGTGTTCTCGAAGTACTGCAGCGTGCCGTCGCTCGAGCCGACGATGGCATCCAGGTCGCCGTCGCCGTCCACGTCGGCGAACACCGGCGCGCTCAGGCTGCCGACATCGACGCCGGCGAACGGGTTGGGCGCCGTGCCCGCGTCGTACACCGGCCCGACACCCGTGCTCGCGAAGGACACCGGCTGGCCGAGGATGTCCCACTGGAACTCGCCGTTGTCGCCGATGACGATATCGCTGCCCGCGCTTGGCACGGCGGTCGGCGACACCAGCGGGTCGTTCACGTGGTCGGCGCCCATGCCGGCCAGCACCACGTTGTCGCCGCCGCCGGTCACGATCGTGTCGCCCCAGGTCGGCTGGTCGACTGTGTCGGTGGTCTGCGCGAGCGTGAGGATCGCCTCGCCCGAGCCGTCGGTCGTGTACTGGAACAGGCCGTTGTCACCCAGCATCACGTCGTCGCCGGTCCCCCCGGTCAGCGTGTCGGCGCCGGCGCCGCCTACCATGAGGTTGTCGCCCTCGAGGCCGTCGATCGTGTCGTTGCCGCCGACCAGCGGATAGACGCTGAGGAACACATCCGGGTTGCGGATCACGCCGTCGGTGAAGTCGCCCGGGCCGCCGCCGCCAAGCTGCTCCACGATTGTCGTGGTCGGCACGCCGCCCACGTACTCGTAGCTGACGATCAGCCCGCGATCGCCGAACAGGATGTCGTCGCCCGAGCCGCCGGTGATCGAATCGTCGCCCTGGCCGCCGAACACGATGAGCGGCAGCGTCGACTCGTACGCGCCGGCCGGGCCGTTCACCGGATCCGTGCCGGTGCCGAGCACCGTGTCGTTGTCGCTGATCGCCGGGTAGTCGTTCCACGGGCCCTGCGTGTTGAGCACGAGCAGGCCGTCCTCCGCGGTATCGAGATCCACGGCGATGGTGTCGTCGCCCAGGCCGGTGTTGAGCGTGGTGATGGTGCGCACGCCGGCCTCCTCCGCGGTGCCGTCGATCCAGATGGTGTCCTCGCCGAAGCCGGTCCAGATCGTCACGCCGCCGGCGAAGCTGCCCGTGCCCGTCGCCTGGTAGGTGATCGTGCCCTGCGCCAGGTCGACCCAGCCGAACGCATCCTCGCCGCCGGTCAGGCCGCGGATCGCGATCTCGGCGGCGGCCGGCTCGCCGGCCGCCGTGTCGATCTGGTCGGTGATGACGATGTCGTCGTTATCGAGCGTGCTCGCCTCGCCGCTGATGAGGAGCGCGTTCGTCCCCGTGCCGGCCTCGACGTTGAGCGCGCCGTTGATGTTGTGCAGGTGGCCGGTGAGGAAGTCGGTCGACTCGCCCGCGCCGATGTCGGCCGTCGAGGAAACGTACAGCGCGTCGTCGCCGGCGCCGAGGTCGAGGTTGGTCGTCGCCGTCGTGCCCTGCACGTTGAAGACGTCGCTGCCCGAGCCGAGCGCGATGTTGAGGGTCTCGATCTCGTAGTAGTTGATGCCATCGATCCGCGTGGAGACCACGGCGGTGGCGGCCTCGACATCGCCGGACTGCTCGGCGCCGTCGACCTCGACCAACGAGGTGAACACCTGGCCGAGCGCGTTCACGATCTGCAGCGTGCCGCCTACCGCCGTCGCTTGGTAGTCGGCATGCGCATCGATGAGCAGGGCCAGGGCGGTCGCCACGTCCGCCGCGGTCTCGCCGGCGCCTGCCGTGTGGGTGAACGTCACCGCGCCGCCGGCGGAGGTGAGCGTCACGCTCCATTCTTCGTCGAACTGCGGCTCGCTGACCGTCTCGTAGTGCGTGCTCGCCGCGAACTGCGTACTGAACACGTTGCCGCCGACGTTCTCGATGCTCAGCACGCCGCCCTCGCTGGTGGCGCGGAACTCGGGCAGGCCCTGGGTGCTGATGAGCTGCGCGAGGGCGTTCGCCACGCTCGCCTGGGTGTCGCCCGCGACGGCCGTGTAGCTGAAGGTGAGCGCGCCGCTGGTCGCGCTCTCCAGGGTCACCGTGAACGCGTCGCCCGACTGCGGCTGGCCGGCGGCGAGGATCTCCGGCGCCGCCGAGAAGATCGTGCCGTCGCGGCGCACGATCACGACACTGTCGCCCTCGGCCACGGCGACGTAGTCGGTGGGCGCGCCGCTGTTGATCGCCGCGGCGAGGCCGGCGGCGATGTCCTCGAGATCGTCGCCCAGGCTCACCGTGTAGCTGTGCTCGGTCGTGATCAGCGTGGTCGCGTCGGTCAGGCTGATGCTCCAGATCTCGCCCGCCGCCGGCTCACCGCTCAGGTTGACGAGCGATTCGGTCGGCGTGGAACGGTCGATCACCTGCACGCCGCCCGCATCCGCGCCGGCAATCGCGAGGCTCACGGCAAACGTGCTGCCGTCACGGTTGACGATGACCAGCACCGCGCCGTCGCTCGTCGCCGTGAACACGTCGGCGGCCGTGGCGTTGATGCTCGAGGCAAGGGCCTGGGCGATGCTCTGCAGGCTCTCGCCGCCCGCCGGCGTGTACGGGTGGCTGGTGCTGATGCCGCGCAGCGTGATGTCCACGTTCCAGACCTGGCCGCCCGGAACCGGCTTGCCGGTGAGATCGACCGTCGTGGCGCGCGGCGCGGTGGGATCCACCACCGCCGTGCCGTCGGTGCTGCCGAGCGTCACCGTGGCGGCCGGCGCCTCGTGCTCGTCGGCCGGCGCGGGCGCCGCCTGCGTGGTGAGCAGGCTGGTGTCGATGTCGTGGATCTCGAGGTCGCGGTGCTCGCCCTGGAAGATCACCACGAACACGTTCGCGCCCACCTTGTACACCGAGAAGTTGTCGGTGAAGGGCTTGGACGGATCGCGCGTCACGCGGTCGAACTCCGGATCGATGTCGAGCGTCGAGCCGTTCGGGTTGAGGATCGTGCTCACCGCCTTGTAGAAGTCGGTGGCGGTCGCGTTGTAGACGATCGGCCCGGTCGTCCTCACCGCGAGCTCGCCCCGGTCGTTGCGCACCAGGAAAGACAGCGTGAACGTGCCGCCGGTGACGTTCGGATTGATCGTCACCGTCTGCAGGTTGCTCACGCCCTCGTTCACCGTGGCGCCGTTGCGCGTGGTGCCGGTGCGCACGTCCACCGAGGCGTTCGGGCTGGGCAGCAGGCTCGTGCTCTGCGCGGTCTCGGTCCACTGGATCTGCTGGAAGTCGATGCCCGCGTGCTCGCGCACGAAGCTGACCGTGTAGGTCACGTCGCCATCGGTGCGCGCCTCGCTCACGGTGATGTCGTCGAAGCCGTACAGCGCGCGCAGCGCCAGCGCCATCTGCGCCGCGTTCAGGCCGTAGTCGAGCCGGATGTCGGCATGGCCTTCGCTGCGGATGATCTCGCCGAGCTTGGTCGGCCCGTCGCGCACCTCGGACTCCATGCGCGTCTCGAACACGCCGCCGCCGCGGTCGACGATGAGGATGCGATTGTTCTCGACGAGCGCCGTGTAGCGCGCCGCGTTGGCGTCGGCGTTGAGCGCGGCGGCGAGCGCGGCGGCGATCTGCGCCAGGCTCTGCGGCGTCGCGGCGACCGTCACCTGGTAGACCAGGTCGCCGATGCGCAGCCGCCAGGCTTCGCCCGTGCGCGGCGTGCCGATGACGTCGACCATCGTCGTGGTGGCGCTGCCGCCGTCGATGTCGGCCTGCGCCACCGGCTTGAGCGCCACCGCGGCGTCGAGGCTGCGGCCGGCCAGGTCGGCGACCAGCAGCGTGCCTTGCGCCGTGACGGCGGCGTTCAGCCCGGCGAACGGCGAGCCGGCGACGAGCGCTTCGGCGTTGATCAGCGCGGCGAATGCGCCGGCCACGGACGCCATCGACTGGCCGGTCGTCACCGGCAGCTCGACCGCGTACGCCTGGCCGCCGAGTGTGAGCTGCAGCAGCCAGCGCGCGCCGGTGACCGGGACGCCGGTGATCGCCACCTCGACCGCGTTCACCGGCTCGTTACCCGCGCTCGCCTCGGCCACCCGCACCGCGCCGGCCGGCAGGATCTTCGGCGTGCCGAACCCCTGCGCGGTGAACTCCACGCCGAGGCGGCTCGCGACGATCACCTCGCCGGCTTCGGCGATGGCGGTGAAGCCGGCGGTCGCGTCCTCGTTGATCGCCGCGGCCAGCGCGCCGGCGATCGTCGCCGGGGTGTCGCCAGAGACGACCAGGTGGCCGTAGGCGCGGGTGATGCCGCCGAAGGTGAGCGCGATGTTCCAGGTCTCCCCGGCGAGCGGCGCGCCGTCCAGGGTCAGCGTCGCCGCCGGCGCCGGCGCGAGCAGCAGCGCCGAGCCGCCGCGCGTGCCGTCGGCAAGCCCGATCTCGAAGCTCGCGCTGAAGGCGCGGCCGGCCGGGTCGACGATGAAGATGTCGAGGTTGCGGGCCACCGCGCGGAAGCCGGCGGCGGTGTTGGCGTTGATCGCCTGCGCGAGCGCCGTGGCGATCTCGGCCAGCGTGCCCACCGTGACGGTCACGGGCGCGCCGTACTCGAAGCCGCCGCCCGCCGTGGCGAGCAGCACGTACCACGTCTGGCCCTGCAGCGGCGTGCCCTGCGAGCCGAGCGTGACAATGCGGGCGGTCGGGGTCGCCGCGTCGATCGTGATGGTCGCGGCCGGCGTCACCAGGAAGGTCGGGGCGGCGAAGGCGAAGTTGTCGCCGCGCGTGATCACCAGCACGCCGCCGTCCACGAACGCGGTGTAGCCCGTCACCACGCCCGTATTGATCTTCACCGCGAGCGAGCCGAGGATCGCCGCCGGGGTCTCGAGCACGCCGTTCACCCTTTTCACCACGTGCGCATAGAGCGCCGCGCCGATGTTCACGCGCCAGGTCTCGCCCTCGACCGGCGCCGCGCTCGTGGCGATCGTCGCCACGCTGGCGTCCGCCGCGCTGAGCGAGTTGCGCGGCGCGACGCTCGCCGTGAACGCCGCGAACGTGCCCGCGCGCTTGACCACCACCACGCGCGCACCTTCGGAAGTCGCGGCGAACAGCGGATCGTCGTTGTTGTCGACGAGGGCGGCGATCGCGGCGGCCAGGTTGGCGGCGATCGTCTCCTTCGTGTCGACGCCGTAGGCGTAGGTCTGGCCGCCGACCGTGACGCGCCAGGTCTCGCCGATGAGCGAGCTGCCGGCGAGCGCGAAGCGCGTGGTGCTCGGCGACACCACGGTCTTGCCGGCGCTGCCCGCGCTGGCGGCCGAGGGCGCCGGCAGGATCTCGAACAGCGTCGCCGGCAGGCTGCCGCCCGTGGCGACGATCACCAGCGTGTTGCCCTCCACGCTCGCGGCGTAGCCGAGGCCCGCGGCGTTGATCTGGGCGGCGAGGCTCGCCGCGATCTCGGCGAGCGGCACCGACTCGCGCACCATGTACGAAACCGAGCCGTCGCCGCCGAGGCTGATGGTGACCACCTCGCCCGGCTTGAACGTGACGCCGGGCGCCGTATCGCCGAGCAGCACGCTGCCGCCGTCGAGCTGCGCCGCGCTGCCTTCGTGCGCGACCGGCACGACGCTGAGGATCGCCGAGTCGAGCACGACGATCGTGCCGTTGCGCGCGGCCGCATCGAAGGCCGAGTTGTCCACGATCAGCTTGGCGAGCGCCGCGGCCACCTGCGCCAGCGTCTGGCCGGCGGTCACGGTGTGGTCGAACAGCGCGCCGCCGATATCCACGCGCCAGACCTCGCCCTGCACCGGCGCGCCGCGCGCCACGCCGATCGTCGTGGCCGCCGCGGCCGCCGAGGTTCCATCCGCCACGCGCTTGACCGAGAGCGCCACGCTGAAGTTCTTGCCGAAGTTCGGACCCGCCGTGTCGACACTGAACGCCGTGCCGGACGGGTACGCCGTGTAGCCCGGCAGCTGCGGCCCGTGCAGCGTCGCGTAGCCGGTCAGCACGTTGATCTTGAAGGCGAGCGCTTCGGCGAACTGCGCCAGGGTCTGCACGGTGACGCCGTTGACAATCTCGTCATACGCCACCGAGACGGAGCTGGTGAGGCCGCCCGCGGACAGGCTCACGGTCCAGGTTTCGCCGGCCGCGGTCGTGCCGAAGAGGAACAGGTCACGGCCCGTGGTCGCGGTCTTCTCGAGGAGCGTGCCGCTCGGCGCGCTGACCGCGAGGCTGAACGGCCGGCCGGCATTGGCGCCCTCGGTGGAGATGATGAGCGTCGTGCCCGTGAGCTTCGCTTTGAAGCCCGCGAGGCCGTCGATGGCGTTCTTCAAATCGACCGCAAGGCCGACCAGGCCGCTGCCGCCGACCGTCTCGGTCACGGACACGGAGCTCCCCAGCACCGTGAGGGTCACCGCCCATTCGTTGCCGGCCGTCACCGGCCCCTGGATGTCGAAGCTGCGCGAGGCCGACAGGGCCGTGGCCGGGGTGAGGTCGAGCTTCGTGACGAACGCGAGGCCGGCCTGGTTGATGACCAGCAGGTCGGCGTCCTCGGCAATCGCCAGGTAGTTCGGCGACGCGGTCGCGTTGATCGCCGCCGCGAGGCCGGCCGCGACCTGCGCCAGGGCGTTGCCGGTCACCGCGACGTAGCTGAAGCTCGAAACGGCGCCGGTCGCGCTGTCCACCAGCCCGACGGTCCAGAGGTCGCCCGCGGCGACGCTGCCGGTGAGCGTGCTGCGCGTGCTCTGCGCCGCGGAGGTCACGGTGTAAGTGCCGGTCGCGCCGCCGACCGGCGTGAACGCGCCCGCCGTGCCGGTGATGAAGATGCGCGCCCCGCTCGCCACCGCGGAGAAGCCGGCGAATAGCGGGTCGTCGGCCGGGTTGTTGACGAACGCCGCGAGCCGGGTGGCGATGCGCCCGAGCGCCGCAGCCGTGCCGTCGGCGAGGTCCGCGAGGGTGACCACGGTCGAGGCGATGTGCGCGCCGATCTGGAACGACCAGGTCTCGCCCGCCGCCGGCGTACCGGACAGGGTGATGCTGCGCACCCAGACCTGCGGGATGGCGTTGAAGGGCGTCACCACCAGGTCCGGCGCGGCGGCGACCGCGGCGCCGTTGTTGGTGATGAGGAGCGTCGTCCCGGCAGCGAAGGCCGAATAGCCGCTCTCCGCGTTCCACAGCGCCGCGAGGCCGGCGACGACGCCGGCGAGGCTCGTGCCCTCGGCGACCGTGAGCGATTTCGTCAGGGAGTTGAACGTCAGCGCCCAGACCTCGCCCGCGACCGGCGTGCCGAGGAACGCGAGCGACCAGGAATCGTCCGCCGGGCTGAAGGTGACGTTGGCGATCGCGCCGCCCGCCGTCGCGCCGTTCGAGATCGTGGGCGCGGTGACATCGAGCGGATCCACCGTGGCATCGTGCTTGACGATCATCACCTGCTGACCTGTCGCGACCGCGCCGTAGCCGGCCGCGAAATTCGTGTTGATGGTGTCGGCGAACTTCGCCGCGATGTCGGCCGCCGTATCGTCGCCGTCCACGAGCACCGACACGGGATTGGCGTCGAAGCTGAAGCTCCACGTCGAGCCGGCGATCGGCGCCCCGGTGAGGGTGAGCGTCGCCGCGTCCGGCGCCGGGGTGTTGACGCTGCCCGCGCTGCCCGGCCGGGTGACGACGGCAGTGGCCTCGATCGGCGCGGCAACGGTGGAGACGATGAGAATAGTGTCGCCGGTTGCGATCGCGACGTAGTTCGCCAGGCCGTTAATCTGGGCGGCGAGCGCGACGGCGACCTGCGACAGCGTTTCCGGCGTCGCGCTGATCGTCACCGAGCGCACATTGCCGTTGACCGTGATCGACCAGAGCTCGTCGGGCTGCGGCGTGCCCGAGAGCGTCGCGGTCGCGCTGTCGGTCGCCACCACGCTCGCCGAGCCGGCGAGCGAGCCTGGCGGCGCCGGCGGCGCGAGCTCGATCTCGACCTGCGCGGTGAACGCGGTGCCGCTGCGGCTGATCAGCACCAGGGTGTCGCCGACCGCGGTGGCCACGACGTCCCCGGCCACGGCGTTGATCGCGCCGGCCAGCGCGAGCGTGATCTCGTCGAGCGTGCCGGTCGTCGCGTCGACGTCGATCTCGTACACATCGGTGCCGTCGATCGTCAGGCGCCAGGTCTCGCCCGCCACCGGATCGCCGCTCAGGTTGACGACGATTGCCTTGCCGCTCGCCGGCGTGCTGATCGTGCCGCCGGGCACCTCGGCGAGCGCCACCAGCGCGGAGGCGTCGAAGGCGGCGCCGGCGCGCTCGGTGACGACGAGCCTCGCGCCGTCGACGAACACGGTGAAGCCATCCGGCGTCGTGGCGTTGATCGCGAGCGCGAGCGCCGCGGCGATTTCGGGCAGCGTATCGACCACCGGCGCGGGCGCGCCGGGGAGCGCGAGCGGCACGCCGCCGGCCAGGACGGTGCTCGCGCCTACCGCGACCGAGTGCTGCACGCCGTTGATGGTCACGATCCAGCGGTCGCCCGTGAGCGGCGTGCCGGAGAGGTCGAACACCGCCGAGGCCGAATTCTGTCGCGTGCTCGTGATCGCGCCCGCCGGCAGCACGCTGACCGCGGCCGAGTACGCGCTCGCCGCATTGCCGAGCGTGAGGACCGACAGGCTCGCATCGGCGGTGAATTGCGCAGCCGCCGGGTCGGTCGACGCGGCGAGCGCCTGGTCGAGGCCGGCGGCGACCGCGGCGAGCGTGTCGCCGGCCTTGACCGTGTAGCTCACGGCGGTGACCGCGGCGCCGGCGGTGAGCTCGAGGATCCACTTCTCGCCGGCGATCGCCGTGCCCTGCAGCGTGATCGGCAGGCTCGCGCCCGCGGCCGCCGGGCCGGCCGGGACGATCGCGTTGCCGGCCGCGACGGCCTCGACCGCGAAGCCCGCCGCGAACGCCGCGCCGGTGTCGTCGACGATGACCAGCACGCTGCCGTGGGCGGTGGCCGAGAACGCCGCCGGGCCGGAGGCGTTGATCGCGGCCGCCAGGCTGGCGACGACCTGCGACAGGTTCGTGGAACTCACGGTCACGCTCACCGTCGTCGTCGTCGTCCCCACCGTGAGCGGTACGCTCCAGGTCTCGCCCAGCACCGGCGTGCCGGAGAGCGAGAGCGAAACCGAGCTCGCGTTGCGGTTCACGCCGATCGCGCTGCCGACGTTGGCGCCGCCGCCGAGCGCGATGCCGAGCGACACCGTCGGCCGCGCTGGGGCGGTGCCGCGGTCCATGATCACCACGCTGTTGCCGACCGCGAGGGCGAGGTAGTCGGGCAAGTCCGGATCGGCGTTGATCGCCGCGGCGAGCGCGGCCGCGAGCTGCGCGATCGTGGTCGCCGGGCCGACCGGCAGGCCGAACGTCTCGCCGGACACCGTGAAGTTCCAGATGTCGCCGCTCCGGAGCGTTCCGGAGAGCACCGCGGTGGTCGTCGCGCCGGCGATCTGCTCGACGGTCGCGGTCGGCGTCGTGGCGCTGGTGACGATCTCGAAGGTCGCCTGGAAGCCCTCGCCCGTCGGGTTGACGATGACCAGCACGCTGCCGTCGGCCGCGGCGGCGAAGCCGCGCGCCGTGTCGGCGTCGATCAGCGCGGCGAGCGCGGCGGCGATCTCGGCCGGCGTGTCGATGCCGCCGCCGACCGTGACCACGTAGCCGTTGGCGACGTCGCCGTCGATGACGATGCGCCACTGGTCGCCGCCGATCGGCGTGCCGGAGAGCTCGACCAGGGTGGTGGTCGCGGTGCTCGAGTCGACGGTCTCGTCGGCGATGCGCAGCGTGTAGACGCCCGCCGCCGCCTGCACGTGGATGGTCTGCACCTCGGACACCGATGGCATGCCGAGGCCGGTGAGGGTCGAGCCGGTCAGGATGCCGCCGGTCTCGGTGGTCGAGGCGCTGTTGTCGACGTACAGCGTGTCGTTGCCCGGGCCGCCGATGACGGTGAGGAGCACCCGCACCGTGCCGAGGAGGTTCGTGGTCGGCGGCAGGTACGGCGCCGCGTCGCTGCCCACCCAGATTTCGTCGTCGCCGGCGCCGGCGTCGATGCGCGTGTGACCGTCGATCGAGCGGACCACGATGTCGTCGTCGCCGGCGGCGCTGAAGATGTTGGTCGCGCCCGCGTGCGTCGAGACGACCTCGAACGTGTCGGCGCCGCTGCCGAGGAAGATGTTGAGCACCTCGAGGTCGCGGTAGACGATGCCGCCCGGCAGCGTGCGGCCGGCGATCACCGTGTCGCCGCCCATGCCGAGGCCGGTCAGGTGGTCGGCGGTCAGCGTGCCCACGTCATTGGCCGGGCTGTCGCCGTTGTACACGTTCATCGTGTCGACCTGGTCCGCCTCGTCGACGCGCGTGTTCAGGTTCACCGGCCGGTAGAAGTACTCGTTGCCGGCCACCGCCTGGTTGAACTTGCGCGTCTCGACGATCGACACCTGGCCGGCTGGGGTCACCTCGACCGTGGCGACGAAAGCCTGGCCGGCGAGATTGGCGATCACCACGCGGGCGTCGTCGGCGCGCGCCGTCGACGGGATGTCGTCGGCCGTGGCGGTAAAGGTGACCACGCCGCTCGCCACGATGCTGTTGGCGAGCTCGCGCGCCACGTCGGCGAGCGTGTCACCGGCCTGCGCGACGTAGACGTGCGTGGTGGCGAATGTCGAGTCGTCGAGGAAGATCGTCCACACCTCGCCGGCGAACACCGTCGTCGCGGAGAGATTCACCACTGCGGCCGCGGCGGCCGCTTTCTCGTCGGCGATATTCGCGAGGCTGAAGCTCGACCCGGCGCGGTTGACGATGAAGAGCCGCGTGCCGTCGGCGATGGCGGTGAAGTCCGCCGGCCCGTTGACGTTGACCGCGGCGGCGAGCGCGGTGGCGACCTGGCTGCCCGTGAACGCGCCGGTCTCGTAGGTGAACTGCGACGCGCTCTCGCCGATGCGCAGCAGCAGCGTGTAGCGGTCGGCGAGCGTCGCGGACGGCAGCGTGACGGCGGCGGTGGCCTGGCCGAGGCTCACGCCCGAATCCATGAAGCGCGCGTCCGCCGCGCCGTTGACGCGGTAGGTCGGCGAGCCGGTCGTGCCGACGAAGTCCACCAGCACGAGCGTGCGGCCTTCGCTGATCGCGGTGTGGCGATCGCGCGCCGTCGCGGCGAACGTCGGCGTCGCAACCCCGTCGGTGATGGTGAGCGTCCAGACCTGCCCGTCGACCAGGCCGGCGCCCGACAGGCTCAGGGTGATCGAAGCCGCGGCCGGCGTTTCGCTGTCGGTGAAGGTGCCGTTCGTGACCGAGGCCGAGATCAGGCCACTGTCGTCGCGCGCGATGGTGAGCTGCAGCCCGTTCGCGATCGCCACGTAGTCGCCGCCCATGACGTTGAGCGCCTCGGCGAGCTGCGCGAGCACGCCCTCCAGGCTGTTGATCAGGTTGATGCGTGCGGCGAGCGCGGTGGCGATGTCGGTGGTGGTCTCGCCCGCGCCGACGCTGTAGTCGTAGTTGATGCCGCCGAGCGTCACGCGCCACACGTCGCCGACCGTCGCCGCGCCGGCGAGGAGCGCCGTCCAGGCACGCGGCGCGGTCCCCGGCTCGAGCTGCTCGTTGCCTGCCGCGCCCGCGCCGTCGGCCGGCGTCACCAGGATGTCGGCATCGGTGATCGCCGCGGCGGTGTTGACGATGACCAACCGGTCGCCCTCGACCGAGGCGGTGTAGCTCGCGGCCGCGCCCGAGGCGTTGACCAGCGCCGCGAGCCCCTCGGCGACGTCGGTGAGCGTGTCGTCGAGCTGCACGAAGTAATCGAAGCTAAGCGTGCCGCCCGAGACGAGCGACAAGCTCCACTTCTCGCCCAGCACCGGCGAGCCGATCAGCTCGATCGAGTAGGCGCCGCTCGCCGCATCGACGTCATAGAGCCCTTCGGCCGTGTTGTCGAGCGCCGGGATGAAGCGCACCTGGCTCGTGAAGGCGGCGAAGCCGCTCGCGCCCGAGCGCTTCACCACGACGAGCGCGTTGCCGTCGGTAATGGCATGGAAGCTCGCCGGCAGGTTCGCGTTGATGTGGGCGGCGAAGATCGCGGCGAGCGCCTGCGCGCTGTCGGCGACGATCGAGGTTGCGCCGAAGGTGTAGGTCTCGCCGACCGACACGTCGAAGCGCTGGCCGTCGAGGGTCAGCGACCACAGGTCGCGCGGCTGCATGGCGCCGGTGAAGGTGACCGTGGTCGCGCCCGTGGTGTCGGAAACAATCGCCGCCGGGGTCGCCGCGGGCACCGGCGCGATCGAGAACGCCGCCGCCCATGCGCTGCCGTCGCGGCCGACGATCGCGAGCTCGTTGCCTTCGCTCAGCGCGGTCAGCGCCGCCGGCCCGCCCACGTTGATCAGGTTCGCGAAGAGATCGGCGATCTGCCCCTGCGTGTAGCCAGCGAGGATCGGCAGGCTGAAGGTCTGCGTCGCGCCGGCCGGGCCCTCGAGCGTGATGATCCAGGTGTCGGTCACGGGCGTGACGTTGCTGTTCAGCACGCCGATGAACGCGGCCGGCGTCGCGGCATCGATGGCGAAGCCACTGACGTGCGCGATGGCGAGCTGCGGCGTGAACGGCGTCGCCGACAGGTCGACCACCAGCACCGCGGCGCCCTCGCCGTCCGCGGTGAAGCGGTCAAAAGCGACGACGGTGACGGCCGTGGGCACGCCCGCCTCGTTGATCGTCACCGTCCACACGTCGGCGTGGGCGAGGCTTCCGCCCAGGGTAAGCGTGAGCGACGCCGCGGCCACGGTTTCGGCATCGGCGTAGCCCGTGCCGGTATTGGTCAGCGAGGCGGTGAGCGAGCCGCCTGCCCGCGCGATGGTCAGGTCGAGGCCGCTCGCCGTCGCGGTGTAGACGCCGCCGGCGTTGATCGCGGCGGCGAGCCGCGCGGCCAGGCCCTCGAGGGTGTTGTCGAAGCGGATCGCGCTCGCGAGCGCCGCCGCAATCTCCTGCAGGGTGTCGGTCACGGCGTCCACCGTCACCGAGTACGCGCGGCCCGCGAGCGTGACGGTCCAGACCTCGCCGGCGAGCGGCAGTCCGAAGAGCGCCACGCTCGCCGCCGGCGCACCGGCCGCTACAGTTTGCGGCGTCGCCGGCGTGACGCTGACCGCGGCCGCGAAGGCCACGCCGTCGCGGTTGACGACGATGAGCGTGGCGCCTTCGCCCGTCGCGGTGTAGGCCGCGGCATTCGCGTTGTCGGCGTTGACCAACACCGCCAGCGCCGCCGCGATCTCTTCCAGCGTGTCGGTGGTCGCGTCGACCGTGACCGAGTACGTCTGCTGCACCAGCGCGAGCGACCAGATCTCGCCCGCCACCTGGTTGCCGGCGAGGGCGACCATCGCGGTGCGCGCGGTCGCCGCGTCGACCGCCGGCACGCCCGCGGCGACGATCGACAGGCTCGCCTGGAAGGCGGCGTCGCCGCGGCGGTAGACCGCGAGGCTCGTCGCGCCCGCGTCGGCCGCGTAGAGCGTCGCCGCGTCGGCGTTGACCAGGGCGGCGAGCGCCTCCAGCGCGGCCTGCAGGCTCGCGCCGGCCGGCGTGAAGCTGTAGGTCGAGACGGTCGCGCCGAGGGTCAGCGTCAGGACCCAGGCTTCGCCGGCGGCCACGGTTGCCGGCGCGACGTTCAGGATGACCGACGTCGTCACCGTCTCGCTCGTCACCGCCGCGGCCGCCTGCGCGACGGCGTAGCTCGTTCCGAGGGTTGCCGGGCCAACGACGAACAGACCCGCACCATTGGTTGCCGCCGTGAACGGCGCCGCGTCCGGATCTGTCGAATTGTTGATCAGCGCGGCGAGCGCGTTCGCGACCCTTGCCGCCGCATCGGTCGCCGCCGCATCGGCCGCCGTGGCGGTGTAGCTCACCACGGCCTCGCCGCCCGCGAGCTCCACGGTGTAGATGTCGCCCGCGCGCACGTCGCCTCCGACCGTCGCGCGCTCCGCGGCAGGTGCCGCCGCGACCGCCAATGCGCCCGCGGCCGCCACGCCGTAGACGGCGGTGAAGGCGGTGCCGGCGCGGTTGACGATGAAGACCTGGCTGCCTTCCGCGAGCGCGCTGATGTCGGTCTGCGCCCGGGCGTTGATCGCCGTGGCGAGGCTGGCAGCGAGGTCCGCGGCGCTAGTACTGGTCGATGCAACGGTCGTGCGCACGACGGTCGCCGGACCGGCGCCGATGGTCAGCGTCACGCTCACCACCTCGCCGAGCACCGCGGGCCCCGCCACGCTCAGCGTGTTCGCGCTCGTCGCCAGCCCGCTCGCCGTCACGGTCATCGCGCGCGCGCTGCCGCCCGGGGCCTGGACGATCTGGGTGCCCGGGGTGAACAGGCCGCCGTTGCGCTTGACGATGAGGAGCAGGCTGCCGTCGGCGGTGGCCGAGTAGTCGGCAAGCAGGGCGTTGGCGTTGATCAGCGTCGCCAGCGCCTGCGCCACGGCTTCGCGCGTCTGGCCGTTGGTCACGGTATGGGCCACGGTGACGCCGCTCAGGCCGACGCGGTAGCTGTCGCCCGCCACCGGCGTGCCGGTCAGCGTGGCAAAGGCCGCCGTCGCCGCAGTGAAGCTCGCGCCCCACGACGCGGTCGAGGCGGCGGCCGGCGTGAAGCTCGTCGCCGGCGCCGCCAGCCCGACGCCCGAGATCACGATGCGCGTGCCCTCGGCCGTCGCGCCGAAGCCGTCGGCGTGGGCGGAGATCTTGGCCGCAAGCGCCTGCGCGATCTCGGCGAGCGTATCCACCTCCGCCGGCGTGCCGACCGTGACCGAGTAACTGGTGCTGCCGAGCGTCACCGTCCACGTGTCGCCGGTCACCGGCGTGCCGCTCAGGTCGACGAGGTAGCCGGCGGCGGCGCTCGCCGAGCCGAAGCTCTGGGCGGCGGCCACCGAAAGCGTCGGCGCGGCGGCGAAGGCGCCTGCGGTCTGCTTGACGACGAGCAGGCTCGCGCCCTTCGCGGCGGCCGTGTAGTCACCGAGGCTCGCATGGTCCCGGATCCCGGCGGCAAGCGCCTCGGCGATCTCGGCCAGCGTATCCACCGTCGCATTGACGGCGACGTCGACCGTGACGCCCGCGACGGTGGCCGACCAGGTCTCGCCGCTCGCCGGCGCGCCGGCAAGGTTGAGCGCGTACGCCGCCGCCGTGCCCGCCGCCGGGGTAACCGTCGCCGAGCCCGCCGGGGTGATCGTGGCGGTCGTGGCGAAGCTGCCGGCAGTGCGCTTGACGATGAGCAGCGTCGCGCCCTCGGTCATCGCGGTGTAGTCGGCGAGGTTGCCGTTGATCCAGGTTGCGAACGCGCCGGCGAGCGTGGCGAGGCTGCCGCCGGCCGGCTCGCTGTGCGGCATGCCGTCGATCGTGAGATTCCAGGTTTCGCCTGCGAGCACCGCGCCGCCGAACGTCACCTTGGCGGTCGTGGCAGTCGTGGCGTCGGTGGCGGCGAAGTTGCCGACGGTGAACTCCGCGCCAGCCGGGCTGACGATGACCACCTGAGCGCCGTCGGACGTGGCGGCGTACCCGGCCAGCGCGTCGACCAGCGCCGCGAGCCCGGCCGCCACTTCGACCGCCGTCTTCGCGCCCGAGGCGGTGTACGTCACCGAGGTGGACACCCCCTGCGAGGTGATCACCAGGGTCGCCGAGGCGGCGTCCGCGAGGCCCGCGCCGATGGTGACCACGCTGGACGTCGCGGTGGTGGTGTCGATGTCCGCGCCGGAGACGCGCGTGATGTTGAACGCGGTGGCGAACGGCGTGCCGTCGCGGTTCACGACCACGAGCTGCGGCCCCTCGGCCGCGGCCACGAACTTCGCCGCCTGCGGCGTGCCGTCCGCGTTGATCTCGTCGGCGAGGCGCAGCGCGAGGTCCTCGACCGTCTCGCCCGCCGCCGCCGTGACGCTGAAGAGCACGCCGCCGAGCGACACCGTCCACACCTCGCCGGTGGCCGGCATGCCCGTCAGGGTGACGATCGACGAGGTGGCGAGCACGTCGCCGAAGGGCGCCGCCTGGTCCTTGAACTCCGCGGCGAAGCCGCCCGCGCTGCGGCGAATGAGGATCAGCTCGGCGCCGTCGGCGACGGCGGCGAAGTCGGTGCCGAGCGTGCTCGAGACGCCGAGCGCCAGCGCCGCGGCGATGTCGGCGACCGTCTCGCCGACGCCCACGGTATGGGACACGGTGCGCGAGGCGCCGTCGAAGTCGATCTCGACGGCCCAGGTCGCTCCCACCACCGGCGCGCCGCCGAGCGTCAGCATCGACACGCTCGCCGTGCCGTCGAGACCGCTCTGGTCGGTGTCGACCACGAAGAGGTTCGCCAGCGTGAAGCGGTGGCCCGCGCGGTTGACGATGACCAGGCTCGCGCCTTCGGTCGTGGCGGTGTAGTCGGCCGGCGCGAACGCGTTGATGCGCTTCACGAGCGCCGCCGCGACCGAGGCGGCGGATTCCGGGGTGCCATCGAGCGTGCCGTCGGTCGCCACCGTGTAGGAGAGGACCGTCGACAGGTCATCGCCCACCAGGGTCACGGAGAAGGTCTGGCCCACCGCCAGCCCCTGCGGCAGCGTGGCGACCCGCACCACCGGGACGGTGCCCGCGGCCAGGCCGCTGGTGGTCGCCTCGATCGCAAAGCTCGCTACGCGGTTCACGAGCAGGAGCGTCGCGCCCTCGCTCGCCGCCACGTAGGCCGGGTCGGCGTCCGCGTTCACCGCCGCGGCGAGCTTCGCGGCGATGACTTCCAGCGACTCGACCGTGTAGCTGTAGGTCGTGCCGCCGAGGGTCACGCTCCAGGTCTCGCCGATCGGCGTGCCGGTGAGCGTGCTGTTGAGGGTGAGGCGCGTGACCGCCGGCGAGGCGATCGAGCGGGTGAAGCTGCCGGTCGTGCTGGCCGCGCCGCTCACCGAATTCACGCGCGTGCCGGTCGTGAAGCCCGGCTCGTTGGCGTTGGCGATCACCAGCGTGTTGCCGTTGACGCTCGCCGAGTACGCCGTGCCGGCGGCGTTGATCTTCGCCGCGAGGCCGGCCGCCACCTCGGCGAGGGACACCGACGCCTGGACGTTGTAGCTGTGCGTGCTCGCAACCACCACGCCCGTGCCGTCGTCGAAGCTTACGGTCACCGCCCAGGCGTCGCCCGCCACCGGCGTGCCGGAGAGCTCGAGGCTGCGCGCGAAGGCCTGCGCCGGATCCGGCGTGAGCGCGCTCGCCTGCGGCCCGATCTGGAAGGTGGTGGCGAGCGTGTTGCCGGCCACGTTGACGATGGTGAGCGCGACGCCGGTGGCGCGCGCGCTCAGGTTGCCGACCGGGTCGGCGTTGACGGCCTCGGCGAGCTTCTCGCTGATGGTCTCGAGCGTGTCGCCGGCGACCACGAGGTGAGTGAAGCGCTTCACCGTGCCGGCGATGTCGAGCGCCACGCTCCAGGTCTGGCCGGCCTGCGGCGCGCCGCTCAGGATCACCGTGCTCGTCGCCTCCGACGGCCACGGCGCGGCGAAGGTCACGGTGTAGCCCGACACCACCGGGTTGTACTTGGCCTGGATCCGGTCGGCCAGGTTGAACGTCATGTCGGCGATGCCCTCGCCGGTGTCGAGCGTGTAGGCGGCGACCGAGCTGCCGAGCGCGTCGGTGATGGTGAGCGTCCAGGCGGCGGTGGGCACCTGCAGCAGCTCGAAGGCGACCATCGTCCACTGCTTGCCGAAGATCTTGGCGAAGTCCGCGGCGTCGGCCTGCTTCGGCGTGCCGCTCACCGCCAGGCTGCCGTTCGCGCCGATCGAGCGGTTCAGCTTGAACGCCACCCGGTTGCCGCTGCCGTCGGTCGCCCAGAGGCGCAGCTTGGCGTTGCCGGCGATGTCGACGTTCGCCTCGGCATGGAACTCGACGCCGCCGATCGGCCCCAGGTTGTTGAAGTAGGCGGCCCAGTCGGCAGCGATCTTGGAGAGCGCGCGGGCGTCGGCCGTGACGGGGAAGGTCCTGGACTGCGTGCCGGTCGCGGCCGTGCTCACGCTAAGCGTCCAGTTGTCGGAGGTCACGGCGACGCCGCCGAGGGTGATCACCGCCTCCAGCCACTCGAGATCGGAGGCCTGGAAGCCGAAGACGTCGGCCTCGTCCGCCGGCGTGCCGCTGAAGCGCACCGCGCTCGAGCTCGGCGCGCCGGCGCCGACCTGCAGGTTGACGCTGAACGGCTCGTCGCGGCCGATGGACAGGATCTCCTGCGACACCGACAGCACGTCGAGCAGCTTCTTCAGCGCCGGGCCGTCGAGGAAAGTGAACTCGAACGGGAACTGGTTCATGCGCGGGTCGAAGCCCGGGCGCTCGCCGTACAGGGCGTTGAAGTGGAACGCCTCGCCGTCGGTCATCACGCCGTTGCCGTTGTTGTCGACGCCGACGCTGTTCACCGTGCCGTCGGCCTGCGGGTCGTTGGTCTCCTCCGGCAGGCGGAACGGATCGTTAAGGAAGCGCTCCGTGCCGGCGAGCGAGCCGCCGACGATGGTGAGCGGGCCGCGGATCGCGTTGACGCGCTCTTCGAAGGCCGGGAACACGCGCGCATCGCCGCCGTCGATCACCCGGTCGTCGATCGCCATGACGTGCACGGTCTGCGGCGTCATCCAGTTGCCGGTGGTGAAGAGCAACTGCGGCACGATCGTCGCCGTGCCCGAGCTGTAGAGCGTGCCGGCCGAGCTCGTGTCGTCGAGGCCGACCAGCACCGTGGCGGCAAGCTCCTTGTCCTGGCTCGCGAGCGCGTTGCTGACCGTGATCACTCGGCCGCGCACCGTGACGTCGAGCTGCGCCGACTGCGCCGTACCGAGCTGCGCAGCGAGGTTGGCGGCGATGGTCGACAGCGTATCGCCGAACACGGTGGTGTAGCTCACCGTGGCGGCGAAGGTGTTGAGCGGGTTGGCGCGGCTGTAGCCTGTGACCTGCAGCGTCCAGGTCTCGCCGGCCGTGACGTCGCCCTTCAGCTCGACGGTGAGGAAGTCGAAGAAGCTCTGCGTCGCGCTGACCGGCTTGTTCGTCACTTCGACGACCGCGCTGCCCAGCGCCACCGGGCGCACGTGGAAGCCGGCGCCGCTGTCGGCATCCATGCCGACCGAGACCTCGGCGTAGAACGCCGCCGAGCCGGTGGTGACGAGCAGCTGCGGCGCCTGCGCGCCGATCGGGTCGATGATGCTGCCGGCGGTGCCGCGGTCCAAAGTCGCGCCGAACGCCGTCGCCCCGATCGAGCGCAGGATCAGGAGCTTCGCTCCATCGGCGGTCGCCTTGAAGCCGCTTGCGCCGTTGACCGCCGCCGCGAGGCCGGCGGCCACGTCGGCGAGGCTGTTCCCGGCGGCGACGGAGTAGGTGTAGCTCGATGCACCGTCCAGGGTAAGGACCCAGTCCGTGCCCGGAGTCGGCGTGCCGGTGAGCTCGATCGACAGGCCGCCGGTCACCGTGGGCGTGTAGCCGGCGGCCAGGCCGTTGATGCCCGCCGCAAGCGCGTTCGCCACGTCGGTCAGCGACTGGCCCGCGGTCGCCTTGTGGAACACCACGTGGCTGCCGGTGCCCTGCAAGGTGGCGAGCTGCCCGCTGAGGTCGCCGTCGTCCTTCAGGGCGAGATAGACCGCCTCGAGGAAGGCGTCCACGCTCAACGTGGTCGAGGTGCCGGTCAGCGTGAGGATCCAGTACTGATCGTCGGCCGGCGCGCCGCCGAGCTGGATGAGGGCGCGGTTGGTGGCGACGCGCACCTGCTCGGCCACGTTCTCGCCGAACGCGGCATCCGGGTCGAACGCCAGGTCGGCGTTGTAGGTGCGCGTGCCGGCCGGCGTGACATTGATGATGACGTTCGCGGTCGGCGCCTTGGTGAGCACCACATCCCAGAAGTCGGTCACCGGCGCCGTGTTGAGGTAGTCCTGGTTGTACGAGGTCGGCGGGATACCGGCCGGCGCCTGGTCCGACATGCGCGAAGTGATGTCGTAGCGGCTGTCGAACTTCGGCGTCACCGTCCAGTCGTCGAAGGTCGTGCCCGCGACCTGCAGGTAATAGGCCTTGGTCTCCGGGTCGTAGTCGAGGATCGTCGCGCCCTGTCCCGCGCCCGGCCCCTCGACGATCTGCAGCGTCTTGTCCTTGAGCTCGAGCTGCTCGCTGTTGGGCTCGTGGCCCTGCACCGAGATGATGAGCTCGTAGCTCAGCCCGCCGTACACGCCCGGGAAGACGTACTGCGGGTAGAACTTGTCGTAGGTGATGACCGACGACACGCGCACGCCGTAGCGCTCCCCGAGCGCCGGGATGTTGGTGATGGTGTGGTCGAGGAACGGGTCGAACTGGCTCGCGCTGCCGAGGTCGACCGGGTCGGTCGAGCCGAGCACGTACTGGTCGGAGGCGACCGGGTTGAGCAGGTCGCTCATCTTGACCAGCTCGAGCCGCGGGCTGATGGTGAAGGTGACGGTCTCGAACACCGGCTCCCAGGTGTAGAACGCGATGCCGAGGAACTCGAAGGCGAGCACCTGCTCGTAGCCGAGGAACACGTCGAAGCTGCCGGTGATCAGGCGCGTGTTGTCGATGTCGGCCACGACGTGCACGTCGCCGCTGCGCTCGCCGCTGAACAGGAACGGATCCACGCCGTGCTGGTCAGTCGACGCGAGGTGGGACGTGCGCTGGTCGTAGATGCGCAGCGTCGGCTTCGCGTTCGAGGCACTGGCGAGGATCAGGTCGGCGTCGTAGAACGGGCTCGCGTCGATCGCCGCCTCGAGGCGCCGCGCCACGGTGTTGAAGTTGCGCTGATCCGTGTCGGTGCCCTGCAGCAGCGAGCCTTCCACCACGTACCGGAACAGCGTGCCGTTGAGCTCGATCTCGAAGGCCTGGCCGGCCGACACGTCCTCGAACGACGCCTGGCCCCACTCCCCGGGCAGCTCGAACACGACCTGGAAGTAGTGCAAGCGGCTGTCGGCCGTCGGCGAGGTGGTCGCGTGCGGCCGGAAGCGCGTCCACTCGAAGGCGCCGATCTGCACAAGCGCCCCGCCGTCTTCCACGATGAGGAAGTCGTCAGTCGCATCGGACGGCGTGCCGTTGTTGTCGATGGTGACGGTGAGGCCGCCGTCCTCGGCGAGGATCGCGCTCCTCAGGAACTGCGCGAGGCTGGTCGCGCCCGTGAAGTCCGTGCCGACCACATACGCCGGGTCGGTCGTCACGCCGCCCACCGAGAACGTCCACTCGTCGCCGTTGGTCAGGGTTTCCGTGTAGGCAGCGACATCCGGCGTGACGATCATCTGCCAGTCGAGGTCCACGGTGCCGTCGAACGCCGCCTCGCCCTCCACCGCGCGCGTGGCGATCGAGGTCGTCGTCGTGAACGCGGTGTTGTCGTAGCGGTAGATGTACAGCGTGCCTTGGGCTGGGTCTCGTAGGAGATGTCGACCTGAGCGCCGTCGTCGAGCGTGGCCGTCCAGGTCTCCGCCTCGAGCACCGTGCCGCTCACCGTCAGCTTCACCGCCGTCACGGTCGACACGGCCGCCGTCCTGACGATCTCGTCGGCGACGAGCGTCGCCGTGGTGATCAGGTTGGTGCGGCTCACCACCAGGTCGCCGCTCGCGTAGGTGGCGCTCAGCCCGTTGGTGGGCACCGCGGTGTTGATCTGATCCCGCAGGGCAAGGGCAGTCGTATCGCGGTCGGTATCGAAGAACTGCTCGAACGTTCTCGAGAACGCGTTGGGCGCCCCGCTCTTCTCCAGCGTAAGGGTCCAGCGCTTGCCCGAGGTGTTGCTCAGCGCCGTGTCGAGGTCGAGGGTCTTCGACGCCTGGTCTCCGGCGGGCGTGCCGGTGACGGTGACCGGATTGGTTTCGACCAGCACCGGCTCGCTCGTGAAGGTCCCGCTGGTGCGGATGACGATCAGTCGCTTCGCCGAGTCGTCGTAGACCGCCTGGAAGTTCGCCTGCGCGTTGACCAGCGCGGCGAGCGCATCGCCTGTCAGCTGCGCCGTGGCGAGGACAGCCTGGTACTGGTCGGCCACGCCCGGAAGCGACAGCACCCAGTACGCGCCCGCCGTGGTGGTGAAGTCGGTCGTGTCGAGGCTG
>JACOVA010000085.1 GCA_016177575.1 Betaproteobacteria bacterium | reverse complement strand
GACGATGATCTCCTCGGGCACGCCGTGCTCCTGCGCCGCGCGCGCGAGCTCGGGCGCGTGGCGGCGCCAGAACTCGGCGCCCTCGGCGATGCGGCCGTCGTTGACGAAGCGCGCGCGGTATTCCTGCCAGGAGCGTGCCTTCGCATCCCTCGGCGGCACGATCGCCGCCAAGATCGCCGGCTCGAGGCGCGCGCGCGCAAACAGGTAGCGCAGCTCGCGCTCGATGAAGCCGTGCTGGCGGACCATTGCGCGCACGAACTCGCGCACCTCCGCGCGCTTGCCATAAGGGGTTCGCGCAGGCGGTGCCGCGAATGCCTGGCCCAGGAAGAAGAAAAACAGGACGAGGAAAACGGCGCGCTTCATCCGAACTGGAGCTCGCGCACCCGGCGGCGCAGCTCGGCCAGCGCCGCGGGCGGCCGCGCGCGGCCGTAGCGCAGCGCAATGTACAGCGCGCCGATGCGGTGGATCGCCTCCCCGGCGGCCGGCAAGGCGCCGGCGGCGCGCTCCGAGTAGTCGCGCGGCCCCTCGTGCGGCGCGCGCGCCACCCCGCGCGCCCGCAGCTTGCGGCAGAAAAGCTCCCAGGTCGCCTGCGCCGGATCGGGCCGCGCGAAGCGCCCGAGCGACCAGAGCAGCAGCGCGGCGACGAAGGCGCCCAGCAGCGCGAACAGCGTCGAGGCGAGCTCGAGCCAGTCCGCGTCGCGCATGCCGATCCAGGACATCAGCTCGCGCTGGCGCTCCGGGTTGTAGCCGAGCACCCACAGGTTCCACTGGTGGGTGAGCGCTTCCCAGTTGTAGCGCAGCTCGCGCAGCCACTCCAGCTCGGGGCGCAGCAGCAGCGGCAGCGGATCCTCCGCTCGCACCGCGCGCGCCATGCCCGCGTCCAGCCGCCCCGGCACCGAGAGCGCGGTCGGGTCGACCCGGATCCAGCCGCGGTCGCGAATGTACACCTCGGTCCAGGCGTGGGCGTCGGACTGGCGCACGGTGAACTTGCCGTCCACCGGGTTCAGGTCGCCGCCCTGGTAGCCGGTGACCACGCGCGCCGGTATGCCGGCGGCGCGCATCAGGAAGGCGAACGCGGAGCTGAAATGCTCGCAGAACCCGGCGCGCGTTTCGTAGAGGAACTCGTCGACCGCGTCGCGCCCGAGCAGCGGCGGCTCGGTGGTGTACTGCAGCCGCTCGCGGCGGAAGAATTCGATCGCGCGCGCGAGCACCCCGGCGTCGGCAGCCGGCTCATTCTGCGAGCTCTCGCGCCAGCTCCGGGCCAGGGCGCGCGCGCGCGGGTTGAAGCCCGGCGGCAGGCGCAGCGCGCGGCGCAGGTTATGCGCCTCCTCGCGCGCGTCGGGCTCGGCCTCGGTCACCGAGGTCATCTCGTAGCGCGTGCGCGTGCGCAACGGCGCGAGCGTGACGATCTGGCCGTCGTCGAGGTAGCGCGCGCGCGGCGGCAGGCTGGCCGGGGTCTCGAGCGCGAACAGCCAGTTGCGGTTGTGCGCCTCGAGCAGCACCGCGTAGTCGTGGCGCGCGCCGCCGCGCGGCGGCGCGAGCTCGGCGAATCCGGGCGAGCCGAGGCGCCAGGTGCGGCCGTCGAAATCCCACAGCACCGGGCCGCGCCAGTAGAGCAGGCGGCGGCGCGGCGTCTCGCGCTCGAACTCGACCCGGAACGCGATCGCGTCCGAGAGCGTGAGCCTGGAGATGTTGCCCGGCGCCATCGAGTCCGAGAGCCCGCTCAGCCCGGCATAGGCGTCCTGCGGCAGGCCCCAGAGCGGCCCCTGGATGCGGGGAAAGAGCATGAACAGCAGCGCGGCCGCGGGCAGCGCCTGCGCGAGCAGCAGCGCGGCGGTGCGCAGATTGGCGCGCGGCGCGCGGCGCGGCGCGGCGAACCCGACCAGCGCGGCGACGCTCGCGGCGACCGCGGCGCACATGCCGAGCGCGGTCGGGATCGACTGCGTGTAGAGGAAGTTGGTGATGGCGAGGAACCAGGTGAGGAACACGACCGCGGCGGCGTCGCGCTGGTTGCGCGACTCGAGCAGCTTCAGCCCCGAGAACAGCACCAGCAGCGCGATCCCCGGGGTGCGCCCGAACAGCGCGCGGTATTCGAGCCAGACGCCGAGCACGGCGAACGCCGCGACCGCGAGCAGCAGCCCGCTCGAGGGCAGGATGCCGCGCCTGGAGGTCGCCGCGGCGCGCCACAGGTACAGCGCCAGGGTGAGGACGCCCAGCCACCACGCAGAGCGCAGCGCATGCGGGGCGACCGCGATCGCCAGGCCGGCGAGCAGCGGGATCAGGTCGCGTCCCGCGATCGGGCGAATCTCGGGCGCGAGGCTGGGCGCGGAATTCATGCCGCGTGCTCAGCGCGCCTCGAACAGCGCCAGCGCCTCGAGGCAGGCGGCGCGCTGCGCCTCGCCGCGGCCCGGCTCGAGCACCGCGCCCGGCAGGCGCAATCCGTAGCGCGCCCCGGCGCGCTCGGCGGCCAGCACCCAGCCGGCCAGCCGCGACAGCCGCCGCTCGATGCCGAGCGAGGCCGGCGCATCCTGCAGGTCGAGCCACAGCTCGGCCACCGCCTCGCCCGCGAACTGCTTAGTGAGCATGAGATCGCTGCGCGCGACCGACTTCCAGGCGACGTGGCGCGGAGAGTCCGAGGGCTGGTAGGCGCGCAGACCCGAGAAATCGTCGCTGCCCTGCGCGTGCGCGCGCACGCCGCCCGTCTGCGCGCTGGGGGCGGGCGGCGGCAGGGCGCCCGGCTCGGGGCGCGGGTAGACCAGGCAGCGGCTGTCGGGCTCGACGTAGCTCCAGGCGCGGAACAGGCCGAGCGGAAAGCGCGTCTCGAGCATCACGCGCCCGAGCGGCAGCCAGCCGCGGCGCGCGGCCGGCACCGCGAGCGCCGTCTCCGCACTGCTCGCCGCGCCGACGTCGGCGGTGCGTTGCGCGCCCGAGGCGAGGTGGCGCAGCAGGATTTCGGGCCGGTCGTGGCGCGCGGAGTTGACGAGGCCGAGGCGGAACTGCGCCGCTTCGCCGGCGAACACCGGGTCGGCGCGCCCGGCGCGCACCTCGAGCTGCGCCAGGTTCCTCGCCGTCTGCACCATGCCCGCGAGGCCCATGCCGGCGAGCAGAAAGGTGAGCGCGAAGCCGAGCGAGAGCGCGTAGTTGATCGAGCCGACCAGCAGGATGGCGAGCGCGGCGCCGAACAGCAGCCCGAGGCGGCTCGGCACGATGTAGACGCGCCGGTGGCCGAGCACGATCGCGCCCTGCTCCGGCGGGGTGAAGCCGTAAAACCAGTTCTTCAGCTCAACTCGTAGCGCCATCGTATTTCCAGCGGCCTTTCCACGCCGCCAGCACCAGGTTCGGGTATTCCGCCTTGCCGAGGCTGCCGTTGTAGCGCCCCAGCGCGCGGAAATAATCGCCGTTCTCGATCCGCAGGTAATGCCTCATGATCACGCACCCGTACTTGATGTTGATGCGCATGCGGTAGAGGTTGTGCCTGGGCTGACCCAGCAGCTTGCTCCAGAACGGCATCACCTGCATATAGCCGCGCGCTCCCGCCGACGAGGTCGCGTACTTGCGGAACCCGGATTCGACCTCGATGATTCCCAGCACCAGCTGCGGATCGAGCCCGTAGCGCACCGCCTCGTACTGAACCGTTTTCAGAAGCTCGATGCGCTGCTTGCGGTCCGGCATGCGCCGGCGCAGGCGCTCCGACATCTCGTGCAGCCACTTGTGCGCGTCCTCGGGCCTGCGGAAATTGAAGATCGCCGGCGCGGTATCGGCGACCGCCGCCGACATCTCCTGGGCGACGCTGTCGGAGAGCGGCTCGTAGATTTGCGCCCCCGCGAGCGCCTGCGGGGGCAGGAGCAGGGCGATGATGGCGATCGCTGTTCTCACTATTCCTTGAATTTCCTCATGAGAAATTCAACCGCGGAAGCGGACGGCAGATTTTCAGGCGCCGCCGCGGTGCGCGCCTTGTATTCGAGCGTACCGGCGGCGAGGCCGCGCTCCGAGATCACCAGGCGATGCGGGATGCCGAGCAGGTCCATGTCGGCGAACAGCACGCCCGGCCGCTCGTCGCGGTCCTCGAGCAGCACGTCGATGCCTGCGCCGGCGAGCTCGCCATAGAGCTTCTCGGCCGCCGCGCGCACCGCGGCGCTCTTGTGCAGGCCGATCGGCACCAGGCACAGCTCGAACGGCGCGATCGGGCGCGGGAAGACGATGCCGCGCTCGTCGTGGCCCTGCTCGATCGCGGCGGCGGCGATGCGCGTGATGCCGATGCCGTAGCAGCCCATTTCCATCGGCCGGGTCGCGCCCTTTTCGTCGAGGAACACCGCGTTCATGGCCGCCGAATACTTGGTGCGCAGCTGGAAGATGTGCCCGACCTCGATGCCGCGCTGGATCTTCAGTGTGCCTTTGCCGTCCGGCGAGGGATCGCCGTCGACGACGTTGCGCAGGTCGGCGACCGTCTCCGGTTCCGCAAGATCGCGCGCGAAATTGACCCCGGTCAGGTGAAAGCCTTCCGCGTTTGCGCCGCACACGAAGTCCGACATCGCGGCGACGGTGCGGTCGGCGACGACCTTCACTTGCGCGCCCACCGGCCCGATATAGCCGGGCTTGCAGTGCAGGGCGCTTTCGATCTCGCTCTCGGCAGCGAATCTGAAAGCGCCCACGGCCTTCTGCGCCTTGACCTCATTCAGGGTATGGTCGCCGCGGATCAGCAGCAGGATGAATTCCCTGTCGTGCATCACTGCGACTGCCTTGACCGTGCGCTCGAGCGGCAGCTTGAGCAGCGCCGCGACCTGCTCGCAGCTGGTCTTTCCGGGAGTGGGAATTTTCTTCAGCTCTTCCTTTGGCTTGTCCCGTGCAGAACTCGGAGCAACAGCCTCGGCGAGCTCCAGGTTCGCGGCGTAGTCCGAACCGGGGCACCAGACGATCGCGTCCTCGCCGGAGTCGGCGAGCACCTGGAACTCGTGCGAGCCGGTGCCGCCGATGGCGCCGGTGTCGGCGGCGACCGAGCGGAACTCGAGCCCGAGGCGGGTGAAGATGCGCGTGTAGGTGTCGAACATGTTGCGGTACTCGCGCTCCAGGTCGGCGTGCTCGGCGTGGAACGAGTAGCCGTCCTTCATGACGAACTCGCGGCAGCGCATGACGCCGAAGCGCGGCCGGCGCTCGTCGCGGAACTTGACCTGGATCTGGTAGAAGTGCGCCGGCAGGCGCCGGTAGCTGCGCAGCTCGGCGCGCGCGATCTCGGTGACCACCTCCTCGGAGGTCGGCTGCATGACGAAGTCGCGCTCGTGGCGGTCCTTGAAGCGCAGCAGCTCGGGGCCGTACGCCTCCCAGCGCCCCGACTCGCGCCACAGCTCGGCCGGCTGCACCACCGGCATCGAGAGCTCCAGCGCGCCGGCGCGGTTCATCTCCTCGCGCACGATGGCTTCGATCTTGCGCACCACGCGCAGGCCGAGGGGCATCCAGGTGTAGATGCCGGCGGCCAGCCGCCGGATCATTCCCGCTCGAATCATCAGCTTGTGGCTGACGAGCTCGGCGTCGGCGGGCGCCTCCTTGGCGGTCGAGATGCAGTATTGCGAGGAGCGCATTAACTCGTTGAATTTGCGGTGAGGCTATGGAAAAATGCCGTGGGAATTCTAGCTTAGGTGGTGCAGCCATGCTCGACAGGGACGGCTACCGTCCGAACGTGGGCATCCTCCTCGTGAACGCGCGCAACGACGTGTTCTGGGGCAAGAGGGTCAACCAGCACGCGTGGCAGTTCCCGCAGGGCGGCATCAAGTCCGGCGAGTCGCCGGAGCAGGCCATGTACCGCGAGCTCGCCGAGGAGGTCGGACTGAAGCCGGAGCACGTGCGCATTCTCGGCCGCACCCGCCACTGGCTGCGCTACGAGGTGCCGGAGAAATGGATCCGCCGCGACTGGCGCGGCAGCTACCGCGGCCAGAAGCAGATCTGGTACCTGCTGCGCCTGCTCGGGCGCGACTGCGACGTCAAGCTGCGCGGCAACGGCAAGCCGGAGTTCGACGCCTGGCGCTGGCACGAGTACTGGGTGCCGGTGGAAGCGGTGATCGAGTTCAAGCGCGAGGTCTACCGCCAGGCGCTGACGGAGCTGCACCGCTTTCTCAACGCCGACCGGCGCCGGCGGCCGCGCGCCGAGGCGCTCGCGCCGCGCGCGGGCCAGTAGCGGGCGCACCGAGGGGGACGCAATGGACAGGCAATACCAGGCACTGCCGTTCGACGAGCTCGGCGAGGGCGCCGGTTTCCGGCGCCCGACGCAGCCGCAGGCGGCGCGCGTGACGCTCGAATCCCCGGCGCTCGAGGTGATGACCGACCTCGCGCGCACCAGCCCGGCGACCATCCGGCCGCAGGCGCCGGTCGAGGGCGCGCACCATTTCATGCTCTCGCGCGGCGTGCGGCTGCTGCTGGTCGCGGACGAGCGCGAGACGGTGCTGGGGGTGCTGACCGCGACTGACGTCCTGGGCGAGAAGGCGATGCGCGTCGCCATGGAGCGCGGCATCAAGCGCGGCGAGCTGACCGTGGGCGACCTCATGACCCCGGCGCGCCAGGTCGAAGCGCTCCCGCTCGCCGAGGTCGAGGGCGCGCGCGTCGGCCACGTGCTCGAGACGCTGCGCCAGGCCGGCCGGCAGCACGCGCTGGTGGTGGACTATGAAATCACGCCACCGCGGCGCCTGATCGACGCGCCGGTCAAGCGCACCATGGTGCACGGCATCTTCTCGACCTCGCAGGTGGCGCGCCAGCTCGGGGTGTCGCTGCAGAGCGTCGGCGAGGTGGCGCTCACCTTCTCCGCGATCGAGGCCGCGCTCGGGCGATAGGTCTCGCCTATCGCGCCAATCGCGAGAATCGATTTGCCAGCGCCGCGCGCAGGGCTTAGCGTCGGCGTTTCCGTTCGAAAAAGGAGGCTGTCATGCAACTCAAGGGATCCAAGACCCACGAAAATCTCAAGGCCGCGTTCGCCGGCGAGTCGCAGGCGAACCGCAGATACCTCTATTTCGCCGCCAAGGCCGACGTCGAAGGCCAGAACGACGTCTCGGCGGTCTTCCGCTCGACCGCGGAAGGCGAGACCGGCCACGCGCACGGCCACCTCGAGTACCTGGAGCCGGTGGGCGATCCGGCGACCGACAAGCCGATCGGCCGCACGCGGCTGAATCTGGCGGCGGCGATCGCCGGCGAGACCCACGAGTACACCGACATGTACCCCGGCATGGCGAAGACCGCGCGCAGCGAAGGCTTCAGCGAGATCGCCGACTGGTTCGAGACCCTGGCGAAGGCCGAGCGCTCGCACGCCAACCGCTTCCAGAAGGCGCTGGACAGCCTTGTTGACTGAAGACGCGGGAACGACGGTTTCTGATGCCTGAAATCTCTCCGGAAAGTCTGCTGACGCTCGAGGCCTACGCGCGCGAGCGCGGCGCCTTCCGCGCCCGCGTGATCGAGCACAAGAAGCGGCGCACCGTGCACCTCGGCGAGCACGTCACGCTGCTGTTCGAGGACGAGCTGACGGTGCGCTACCAGGTGCAGGAGATGCTGCGCATCGAGCGCATCTTCGAGCAGGACGGAATCCGCGGCGAGCTCGAGGCCTACAACCCGCTGATTCCCGACGGCGGCAACTGGAAGGCGACCATGCTGATCGAGTACCCGGAGGCCGCGGAGCGGCGCCGGCGGCTGGCCGAGCTGAAGGGGATCGAGCGGCGCGCCTGGATCCAGGTCGCGGGCTTCGCGCGTGTGCCGGCGATCGCCGACGAGGACCTCGAGCGCGAGAACGAGGACAAGACCTCGTCGGTGCATTTCCTGCGCTTCGAGCTCGACCAGGCGATGCGCACGGCGCTCAAGCAGGGCGCCGGGCTCGCGATCGGCATCGACCATCCGCACTACCGGGCGAGCCTGGCGGCCGCGCCCGAGGTGCGCGCAGCGCTCGCCGCCGACCTGGCGTGAGGCGACTGCTCCCGGCCCTGCTCGCGGCGCTTGCCGCCCAGGCGGCGGCGCAGAACACGAATGATCCCCGCGTGCCGACGACGGGCAAGAGCGACTGGGAGCTCCGGCAGGAGGAGCGCGACTGGAAGGAGGGCGAGGTCGGGCTGCCGGCGCAGCCCAGGGGCGACGCGCTGATCGAGTTCCCGGTCAGCGCCGCCTCGAGGTTCCGCTTCTTCATCGACGCGCCGTCGCTGAGCGTGAATGCCGACGGCGTGGTGCGCTACACGCTGGTGGCGCGCAGCGCCAGCGGCCACGACAACGTGAGCTACGAGGGCATGCGCTGCGGGAGCAACAGCTACAAGGTGTACGCCTACGCCAATGCCGGCGCCTGGTCGCGCGGCGATGCGGACTGGAAGGCGATCGAATCCAGGGGCATACAGCGCTGGCACAACGAGCTGCGCGACCGCTACTTCTGCCCGCTGCGCCTGCCGATCGCGAGCGCCGCCGAGGGGCTCGACGCGCTGCGCCGCGGCGGGCACCCGCTGCTGCCCGCTTTGGACCCGCACCGCTAGAGCAGGACTAGGTTATCCCTGTGGATCAGTTCCGGCTCGTCCACGTAGCCGAGGATCGCCTCGATCTCGCCTGACGCATGGCGGGCGATCTTCCTCGATTCTTCCGCGGAGTAGTTGACCAGCCCGCGCGCGACTTCCCGGCCGTCGGGCCCGACGCAGGCCACCAGCGCGCCGCGCTCGAATTCGCCGGAGACCCCGCTCACCCCGACCGGCAGCAGGCTCCTGCCGCCGCGCGCGAGCGCCTGCACCGCGCCGGCGTCGAGCTGCAGGCGACCGGCGACGTTGAGATGGTCGGCGAGCCATTGCTTGCGCGCCGCGAGCGGCAGGGTGCGCGCCCTGAGCAGCGTGCCGAGCGGCTCGCCGCGCGCGAGCCGCAGCAGCACCTCGGGCTCGCTGCCCGAGGCGATCACGGTGTGCGCGCCGCTGCGCGCCGCGCGCCGTGCGGCGAGCACCTTGGCCAGCATGCCGCCCTTCGCCAGCCCGCTGCCGGTGCCGCCCGCGATGGTCTCGAGCATGGGGTCTGCTGCTTCCTTTTCCCGAAGCAATTTTGCGTTTGGATTCTTTCTCGGGTCAGAATCGTAGAGACCGTCCTGATCGGTCAGGATGACGAGCGCGTCGGCCTCGATCAGGTTGGCGACCAGCGCGCCCAGCGTGTCGTTGTCGCCGAAGCGGATCTCGTCGGTGACCACGGTGTCGTTCTCGTTGATTACCGGGATGACGCCGAGCCCGAGCAGGGTGCGCAGCGTCGAGCGCGCGTTGAGATACCGCTGACGGTCGGCCAGGTCCGCGTGCGTGAGCAGGACCTGGGCGCTCGCCAGGCCGTGCTCGCGCAGGCAGCTCTCGTAGCATTGCGCGAGCCCCATCTGCCCGACCGCCGCGGCTGCCTGCAGCTCGTGCATGGCGTGCGGCCGGCGCGTCCAGCCCAGGCGCTGCACGCCGGCAGCGATGGCGCCGCTCGAGACCAGCACGCAGCGCTTGCCGAGCGCGCGCAGCTGGGCGATCTGCGCCGCCCAGCGCGCGATCGCCTCGACGTCGAGCCCGCTGCCGGCGCGCGTGACGAGCGAAGAGCCGACCTTGATCACCAGCGTTGCCGCGGCGGCGATGGGATTAGGCTGCACGGCGCGTCCTCGTCTTCTCTTGCTTGAACAAGCAAGCAAAAGCGGCTGCACACACCTCGCGGCAGCCCCTGCCGCTGAGCGCCGAGACCAGGAACCAGGGCGCCTTCCAGCGCAGCGCGTTGACGATGGCCCGCGCGCGCGCGCGCGCATCGGGCACGAGGTCGGCCTTGTTGAACACCAGCCAGCGCGGCTTGCGGTGGAGCGCCGGGTCGTACTTCTTCAACTCGCGCGCGATCGCGCGCACGTCGCGCGCCGGGTCCGCGCCGTCCTCGGGCGGCGCGAGGTCCACCAGGTGCAGCAACAGCCGAGTGCGCGAGAGATGCCTCAGGAACTGGTGGCCCAGCCCGGCGCCCTCGGCCGCGCCCTCGATCAGGCCCGGGATGTCGGCGAGCACGAAGCTCGCATCGTGCGCGATGCGCGCCACGCCGAGCGAGGGGCTGAGCGTGGTGAACGGGTAATCGGCGACCTTGGGCCGCGCCGCCGAGACCGCGCGCAGGAAGGTGGACTTGCCCGCGTTCGGCAGGCCGAGCAGGCCGACGTCGGCGAGCACGCGCAGCTCGAGCGCGAGCGAGCGACTCTCGCCGGGCTCGCCGCGCGTGAACTGGCGCGGCGCGCGGTTGACGCTCGACTTGAAGCGCAGGTTGCCGAGACCGCCCTGGCCGCCCTTCGCCAGCAGCGCGCGCGCACCGTCGCGCGCGAGATCCGCGATCAGCGCGCCGTCCAGCGCGTCCTTCACCAGCGTGCCGACCGGCACGCGCAGCTCGATGTCGCGCCCGGCGGCGCCGTACTGGTCCTTGCCGCGGCCGTTCTCGCCGGCCTCGGCGCGGTGGATGCGGGCGAAGCGGTAGTCGACCAGCGTGTTGATGTTGCGGTCGGCGACCGCCCAGACGCTGCCGCCGCGGCCGCCGTCGCCGCCCGCGGGCCCGCCGCGCGGCACGAACTTGGCGCGCCGGAACGCGGCGCTGCCGTCGCCGCCCTTGCCGGCGTGCACCTCGATCGTCGCTTCGTCGATGAATTTCATCTGGGGGGCGGAAACAAAAAAGCCCTATCGACTCCGATAGGGCTTTTCGCGGAGCCGGGGAGGTGGGCTAGGCCGGGACCACGCTCACGGTCTGCTTGTTGTTCGCGCCCCTGACCGCGTACTCGACCTTGCCGTCGACGCGCGCATACAGAGTGTGGTCGCGCCCGACGCCGACGTTCGAGCCGGCGTGCATCACGGTGCCGCGCTGGCGGACCAGGATCTGGCCGGCGTTGACGCGCTCGCCGCCGTAGGCCTTGACGCCGAGGCGCTTGGCGTTGGAGTCGCGGCCGTTGCGCGAGCTGCCGCCCGCTTTCTTGTGTGCCATGGCTGGTGGTTCCTCGTGCTGGTGGGTGGCGCGGCGCTCAGGCGCCGACGATCTCGTCGATGCGCACCTCGGTGTAGGACTGCCGGTGCCCCTGCGTCTTCTGGTAGTGCTTCCTGCGGCGCAGCTTGAAGATCTTCAGCTTCTCGCCGCGTCCCTGCGCGACCACGGTCGCCTTGACCGCGGCGCCGGGCACGTACGGCGCGCCGACGCGCGCGCCCTCGCCCTCGCCGAGCATGAGCACGCGGTCGAACGACACCGGCGCGCCGACCGCGGCGGGCAGCGCCTCGACTTTCAGCTGCTCGCCGGATTTCACCCGGTACTGCTTGCCGCCGGTCTGGATGACTGCGTACATGGCTGGAATGCCCTGCGCGGGCCCGCTCTGCAAAGACTTGGAATTATAAGGGAATTCGCGCGCCCGGGTCAAAAGGCTGTGCTAATTTAAGCCGCATGGAAAGGCTGCCGTTCCTCGAGCCGGTGCGGGCCGACATGCAGCGCGTCGACGAAGCGATCCGCGCCCGGCTCGGCTCGGACGTGGCGCTGGTGCGCCAGGTCGCCGAGTACATCGTCGCCGGCGGCGGCAAGCGCCTGCGCCCGGCGCTGCTGCTGCTCGCCGCCGGCGCCGCCGGCCACGATGGCGCCGGGCGCTACGAGCTGGCGGCGGTGATCGAGTTCATCCACACCGCCACCCTGCTGCACGACGACGTGGTCGACGCCTCCGGGCTGCGGCGCGGCCGCAAGACGGCCAATGCCGAGTTCGGCAACGCGGCCTCGGTGCTGGTCGGGGATTTCCTCTATTCGCGCGCTTTCCAGATGATGGTCGGGGTCGGCAGCATGCGCGTCATGGAAGTGCTCGCCGATGCCACCAACATGATCGCCGAAGGCGAGGTGCTGCAGCTCATGAACTGCCACGACCCCGAGGTGAGCGAAGCGCGCTACCTGGAGGTGGTGCGGCGCAAGACCGCGAAGCTGTTCGAGGCGGCGGCGCGCCTGGGCGCGGTGCTTGGCGGCGCGCCGCGCGCGCTCGAGGAGGGCCTGGCCGAGTACGGCATGCGCCTGGGCACCGCATTCCAGCTCATCGACGACGTGCTCGATTACTCCGGGGACGCGGCGACGATCGGCAAGAGCCTGGGCGACGACCTGGCCGAAGGCAAGCCGACGCTGCCGCTGATCCGCGCCATGGCGACGGGCACGGCGACCCAGGCGCAGGCGGTGCGCAGCGCCATCATCGAGGGCGGGCGCGACGACTTCGCGCGCGTGCTCGAGGCGGTGCGCGCGACCGGCGCGCTCGACTACGCGCGCGGCGTCGCGCTGCGCGAGAGCGAGGCCGCGGGGCGCTCGCTCGGGCCGCTGCCGGCCTCGAAGTTCAGGGATTCTTTGCTAGAATTGGCGTCCTTCTCGGTGACGCGCAGCTCGTAGTCGCCGGTCCTGATTCGGGGTGTAGCTCAGCCTGGTAGAGTACTGCGTTCGGG
>JACOVA010000095.1 GCA_016177575.1 Betaproteobacteria bacterium | reverse complement strand
GCCTGCGGCGGGTGCGAGGGCAGATCACTTTCATTCCGGCCGGAGCCATCGCGGCGCCGCGCGTAGTGCTGCTGCGCGGCGGATTCCTCCTGCCCGCGCGCGACGGCGAGTCGATCGCCGGGGCGAGCTACGACTTCGACAGCGACCCGGCGCCGCGCGCCGAGAGCCACGCCGGCAACCTCGAGCGCCTGGCGCGCATCCTTCCCGGCGCCGGCGCAGGGCTCGATCCGGCGGCGCTCGAGGGGCTGGTCGGCTTTCGCGCGGTGGCGCCCGACCGCCTGCCGCTGATCGGGCCGATGCCGGATGAAAGCAATGCCGAGGCAAAGAACGTACGACTCGATTCAATCCCGAGGATTCAAGGCCTCTACGGCGCGTTCGGCTACGGATCGCGCGGGCTGCTGTGGGCGGGGCTGGGTGCGGAGCTGCTCGCGAGCATGCTGGAGGGCGAGCCGCTGCCGATCGAAACAAAGCTCGTTGCGGCAGTGGATCCCGGACGATTTTTCCTCAGAAATTCGCGAAAACAAAACTACCACCGCTCGAGCTTGATGTCGTCGTAGGACGCCGGCTGCGAGATCGGCTCGATGTGGGTGAGCGTGATCGCGTTCGGCACCAGCGAGCGGATGCGCTCCTCGATCTCCTCCGACAGCCGGTGCGCGCGCTCGACGCTCCAGTCGTCGGGCACCAGCAGGTGGAAGGAGACGAAGCGCCGCGCGCCCGCCTGGCGCGTGAGCAGGGCGTGGAAGGCGACCGCATAGCGGCGCCGGTATTCGGCGAAGATTTTCTCGATCTCGGCGCGCTCGGCCTCGGGGATCGCCGCGTCCAGCAGCCCGGCGAACGAGCGCCGCATCAGCATGAAGCCGGTGAAGACGATGTGGACCGCGACCGCGAGCGCAATCAGCGGGTCGACCACGTTCCATCCGGTCGCCGCCACCAGCGCCACGCCAGCGATCACGCCTGCAGAGGTCCACACGTCGCTCATGAGGTGGTGGCCGTCGGCCTCGAGCGCGATGCTGTGCAGGCGCCGGCCGGCCGAGATGAGCAGCATGCCGGCGCCGAGGTTGACCGCGGTGGCGAGCGCCGAGAGCGCGATGCCGAGCAGTGGGGAGGCGATCGGCTGCGGCTCGGCGAGGCGCGGCACCGCGCTGAAGGCGATGCTCGCGGCGGCGAACACGATCAGCGCGCCCTCGATGCCGCTCGCGAAGTACTCGGCCTTGTAGCGGCCGTAGGGATGCGCCTCGTCCGGGGGCGCCGCAGCGATGCGCAGCATCGAGAGCGCGAGCAGCGCTGCAGCCAGGTTGAGCAGCGATTCGAGCGCGTCGGAGAGCAGCCCGACCGAGCCGGTCGCCGCCCAGGCGAGCGTCTTGAGCGAGATCGTCGCCAGCGCGGCCGCCACCGAGAGCCACGCGTAGCGCGCGAGCGACGCGGGGGGCTTCGCCTGCGCCACGACTACGACCGCCTGAGAACGGCGGGGCTCGCCTCCTTCACATCCCTCAGGCCGCACAGGGCCATGGTCACGTCGAGCTCCTTGTGGATGACCTCGAGCGCCTTCGCCACGCCCGCCTCGCCCAGCGCGCCGAGGCCGTAGACGAAGGCGCGCCCGATCATGACGCCCTTGGCGCCGAGCGCGAGCGCGCGCAGCACGTCCTGCCCGGAGCGGATGCCGCCGTCGAGCAGGACCTCGACCCGGTCGCCCACCGCGCTAGCGATCTCGGGCAGCGCGGCGATCGAGGACACCGTGCCGTCGAGCTGGCGCCCGCCGTGGTTGGAGACGACGATCGCGTCGGCTCCGGTCGAGGCGGCGATTTTCGCGTCCTCGACGTCGAGGATGCCCTTCAGGATCAACTTGCCGCCCCAGCGCTCCTTGATCCAGCCCACGTCCTGCCAGCTGAGCGTCGGATCGAACTGCCCCGCGATCCACTGCGTGAGCGTGAGCAGGCTGTCGGCGCCCTTGATCTGCCCCTCCAGGTTGCCGAAGCTCTTGCGCCGGCTGCGCAGCACGTTGAGCGCCCACGACGGCTTGCCGAGCACATCCAGCATCGAGCCGAGGGTCAGCCGCGGCGGCACGGTGAGGCCGTTCTTGAGGTCGCGGTGGCGCTGGCCCTGGATCTGCAGGTCGAGCGTGAGCACGAGCGCCGAGCATTGCGCGGCCTTGGCGCGGTCGATGAGCGAGGCGGCGAAGCCGCGGTCGCGGAACACGTAGAGCTGGAACCAGAAGGGCTTCTGCGTCCCGCCGGCGACGTCCTCGATCGAGCAGATCGACATCGTCGAGAGCGTGAACGGCACGCCGAAGCGCTCGGCGGCGCGCGCGGCGAGCACCTCGCCGTCCGCCCAGTTGAGCCCGGTCAGGCCGACCGGCGCGAGCGCCACCGGCATGGCGAGCTCCTGCCCGAGGAGCATCGTGCGCGTCGAGCGGCGCTCGACGTCGATGCCGACGCGCTGGCGGAACTTGAGCGCCTCGAGGTCGGCGCGGTTGGCGCGCAGCGTCGCCTGGTCGTAGGCGCCGCAGTCGACGTACTCGAAAATCGCGCGCGCGACGCGCCGCTTCGCCATCTGGCGCAGGTCCTCGATGCAGGTGACGACCGTCATGGTGGCGGGGAGCAAAGGCCGAGTGTTTCACATCGTGGGATACAATGCCACTCCCAATGGCGGCAATCCGGAACGAGCGCAAGAACCCGATCCAGGTCATCGCGCGCATGATGAAGCTGCTCGAGGTGCTCGCCGGGCACCCGGAGCCGCTCGGGCTCAAGCAGGTGGCGCAGTACACCGGGCTGCATCCGTCCACCGCGCACCGGATTCTCTCGGCCATGGCCGGCGACCGGCTGGTCGACCGCGTCGAGCCCGGCAGCTACCGTCTCGGCATGCGCCTGCTCGAGCTCGGCAACCTGGTCAAGTCGCGCATCAACGTGCGCGAGATGGCGCTGCCGGTGATGCGCGAGCTGCACGCGCAGATCGGCGAGACCGTCAACCTCTCGGTGCGCCACGACGACGAGATCGTGTACGTCGAGCGCACCTCCTCGGGCCGCTCGGCGATGCGCGTGGTGCACGTCATCGGCACGCGCGCCGCGCTGCACATCACCGCCGCGGGCAAGCTGTTCCTGCTCGAGGAAGGGTTCGCGCGCCTGCGCGAGTACGCCAAGCGCACCGGGCTTGCTCCGCACACCCGCAACACCATCACCAGCCTGCCGCTGCTCGAGCGGGAACTCGAGCGCATCCAGCGCCAGGGCTGGGCCACCGACGCCGAGGAGGCCGAGATCGGCGTGCGCTGCGTCGCCGCCGCGGTGCGCGACGATGCCGGCCACCTGGTCGCCGCGCTGTCGATCTCCTCGCCCGCCGACCGCATGAAGGCGACCTGGGGGCCGCTGGTAAAGGAATCGGCCGAACGCATCGCGCACGCGATCGGCCACCGCCGCGACAGCGCCCGCATCGGCGTCGCCTGAGAAAAACTGTGGCTAGGCGGCGGCCAGGCCGTGCAGGGAGAACAATCCCTTGGCGTCGAGCCAGACCTTGCGCGCGCTGAATCCCGAGCTTGCCGCCAGGGCGCGGAACTCGCCGATCGCGTATTTGTACGAGTTCTCGGTATGGATCGATTCGCCGGCGTCGAAGGAGAACCGGTGGCTGCCGACGCTGACCGCCTGCGCCGCGAGCGAGACCAGGTGCATCTCGATGCGGCCGAGCGCGGCGTTGTAGAAGGCGTAATGGCGGAAGCGGCGCGGCTGGAAGTCGGCGCCGAGCTCGCGGTTGATGCGCCGCAGCAGGTTGCGGTTGAACTGCGCGGTGACGCCTTTCGCGTCGTTGTAGGCGGCGTGCAGGACGTTGGCATCCTTCTTCAGGTCCACTCCGACCAGCATCGCGCCGCGCGCGCCGACCTGCCCGCGCGTCATGCGCAGGAACGCGTGCGCGTCCGCCGGCGTCAGGTTGCCGATGGTCGAGCCCGGGAAGTACACCACGCGCCGGCCGCGGCCCTGCGCCACGGGAATCTTCAGCGGCTGCGAGAAATCGCCGTGCACCGCGAGGATGTCGAGCCAGGCAAAGCGCCGCCGCAGCTTCGCCGCCGCGCCGCGCAGCGCGTCGGCCGAGATGTCCACCGCAATGTAGGCCGAGGGCCGCAATGCCTCGATCAGCAGGCGCGATTTGATGCTCGCGCCGCTGCCGTACTCGATCAGCGTGCAGCCCGTGCCGGCAAAACGGCGGATTTCGTCCAGGTGCGCGCGCGTCAGCTCGAGCTCGCTGCGCGTCGGGTAGTACTCCCGCAGGCGGCAGATCGCCTCGAACAGGCGGCTGCCGCGCGCATCGTAGAAGTACTTGGGGGGCAGCGCTTTCTGCGGCTGCGACAGGCCCGCGATGACGTCTTCGCGGAAGCTGTCCGCGGGTACGACCGAGCCGAAGAACCTGATCTGGCCTAGCCGGGCCGGCCCGCGGCGGCGTGGGTCTCGAGCCACTTCTTGATTCGGTTCGCGTCGCCGATGCGCGAGAGGCGGCCCCAGGAATCGAGCAGCACCACGATCAGCTCGCGCGAGGCCATGCGCACGCGCATCACCAGGCCGCGCCCGGCCTCGCTGATGTAGCCGGTCTTGGACAGGCCGATGTCCCACTGCGCGCTGCGCACCAGCCCGTTGGTGTTGTGAAAGCCGATCGGCCGGCCGCCGAAGGCGCGCACCGTGGCGCTGCTGCGTGTCGAATGATCGCGGATCAGCGGATACTCGTACGCGGCGGCGATCAGCCGCGCCAGATCGCGCGCGCTGGACACGTTGCGCGGATCGAGGCCGGTCGGATCGACGAAGCGCGTGTCGTCCATGCCGAGCTCGCGCGCCCTGGCGTTCATCGCGTCGACGAACGCGCCGGTTCCGCCGGGATAGGTGCGCGCGAGCGCCGCGGCGGCGCGATTCTCCGAGGCCATGAGCGCGAGCAGCAGCAGCTCGTCGCGCGTCAGCATGCTGCCCGCGCGCAGCCGCGAGCGCGTGCCCTTGACCTGATCGTAGTCCGCGCCGCTGATGGCGACGCGCTGCTCGAGGTCGAGCTTGGCATCGAGCATCACGATCGCGGTCATCAGCTTGGTGATCGAGGCGATCGGCAGCACCGCGCCCTGGTTCTTGGCGATCAGCATCTCGCCGCTCGCGGCATCCTGCACCAGCGCCACCGCCGAGCGCAGGAAGACCGGGTCGGGTTTCTTCGGCCCGGCCCCGCGCGCGAAGCCGATGCTCAGCACGAGCACGGCCGCCAGCGCAAGGCCGGCAACCACCTTTTCCAGCGAATGCAAGCTGCGTCCCTCCCTGTCCATGTCCTTTTTTCTACCACAAGCAGGCCGGCAGTGTATCCGAAGAAATCTTCAAATTGCAAGCAAAATTAACGCCCTAGCGGGCAAACTTCACGCGCCTTCAAGCCGCCTTTACTTGCGCGAGCACCGCCTCGGCCTGCGCCTCCTGCTGCTGCAGCGCCCACATGCGGGCGTACTCCCCCCCGGCCGCGAGCAGCTCGCGGTGCGTGCCGCGCTCGGCGATGCGGCCCTGGTTGAGCACCAGGATCAGGTCCGCATCCATGACGGTCGACAGGCGGTGCGCGATGACCAGGGTGGTGCGCCCGACCGAGATGCGCTCGAGCTCGGCCTGGATGGCTTTTTCCGATTTGGAATCAAGCGCCGAGGTCGCCTCGTCGAAGATCAGGATGCGCGGGTTTTTCAGCAGCGCGCGCGCGATCGCCACGCGCTGCTTCTCGCCGCCGGAAAGCTTCAGCCCTCGCTCGCCCACCATGGCATCGTATCGGGCGGGGAGCGACACGATGAAGTCATGGATATGAGCGGCCCGGGCGGCTTCCTCCACATCGGCGACTGTCGCTTCCGGACGACCGTAGTGGATGTTGTAGCGGATCGTGTCGTTGAAGAGCACGGTGTCCTGCGGAACGATGCCGATGGCGCCGCGGAGGCCGGACTGTTTCAGGTCCTTCAGGCTTGTTCCACCGACCCGTATTTCCCCGTCGGAAACGTCGTAGAACCGGTACAGCAATCTCGCCAGGGTGGATTTTCCCGAACCCGAGTGGCCGACCACCGCGACGCGCTTGCCCGCCGGGATCGCGAAGGTCACGTCGAAAAGAATTTGCCTTTCTTTTTCATAAGAGAAATCCACGTGCGAAAACGCGACCTCGGCCGGCCCGGGCGGCAGCTCGGTCGCGCCCGGTGCGTCCTCGATCTCGCGATGCTCGGTGAGCAGACGGAACATGCGGTCCATGTCGAGCAGCGACTGCTTGATCTCGCGGTACACCATGCCGAGGAAATTGAGCGGGATGTAGAGCTGGATCAGCAGGCCGTTCACCAGCACCAGGTCGCCGAGCGTGAAGCTGCCGGCGGCCACGCCCTCGGCGACGAGGAACATGAGCGCGGTGAGCGCGGCGGCGATGATCAGGCTCTGGCCGATGTTGAGCAGCCCGAGCGAGGCCTCGGTCTGCACCGCCGCCGACTCGTACTTGCGCAGGTTCTCGTCGTAGCGGCGCGCCTCGAACTCCTCGTTGCCGAAGTACTTGACCGTCTCGTAGTTGAGCAGGCTGTCGATGGCGCGCGTATTGGCCCTCGAGTCGAGCTCGTTGGCGCGGCGGCGGATCTCCATGCGCCACTCGGTGACCGCGACGGTGAAGGCGATGTACAGCGCCACCGCGCCGAAGGTCACCGCGGCGAAACGCCAGTCGAACTTGCCGATCAGCACCGCGGCCACCAGCGAGAACTCGAGGATCACCGGGATGATCGAGAAGATCATGTAGTTCAGCAGCGACGAGATGCCGCGCGTGCCGCGCTCGATGTCGCGCGTCATGCCGCCGGTCTGGCGCTCCAGGTGAAAGCGCAGCGACAGCGCGTGCAGGTGCCGGAATACGCCGAGCGCCACGCGGCGGATGGCGCGCTGGATGACGCGCACGAACACCACGTCGCGCAGCTCGGCGAACAGCGTGGTCGAGAAGCGCAGCAGCCCGTAGATGGCGAGCATCGCCGCCGGCACCGCGACCACCGCGAGCTTGGGGTCGAGCCCGTCGACGATCTCCTTCATCACCAGCGGCACGCCGACGTTGGCGACCTTCGCCGCCGCAAGAAAGCTGAGCGCGACGATCACCCGCCAGCGGTACTCCCAAAGGTAGGGCAGCAGCACGCCGACCGCGCGCCATTCGTTGCCGCGCAGCCGCTCGGTGGGCGCGGCGCTGTGCTGCCTGTGCGTAGCCATGAGAGGGACGGATTCTAACCGCCGCGCGACCGCACAAGCCCCGGGATCGAAAGGGATTCTTGTCGCGCCTTGGCACCTGTGAGAATATACGGCATTGCCATATATCAAAGGACGGTGGCGGCGATGGACTCGGCCAAGGTCTTCATGACGGGGCGCAGCCAGGCGGTGCGCCTGCCCAAGGCGTACCGGTTCGACACCGACGAAGTGCTGATCGAGCGCAAGCCCGACGGCGCAGTCCTGCTGCGCCCGAAAGCTCGACGCCCCCTCGGCGAGCGGCTGCGGGCCATCCTGCGCGCTTTGCCCGATGATGCGGGCTTCGAGCGCCCGGAGCAGCCCAGGCTGGAGCGCGATTCCGCCTGGTGGGCCGCGCACGGTTTCTCTGCGCGGCGCAAGGGCGCGGCGCGCGCGCGTAAGCGCCGGGGGAAGAGCTGACGATGTATCTGCTCGACACCAATACCTGCGTGTACGTGATCCGCAAGCGCCCAGAGACGGTCTTTCAGCGGCTGTCGCAAACAGCCGGAGAGGAAGTGGCGCTTTCGGTGGTCACCGCGTTCGAACTGGAGATCGGCACCTTGCGCGCCCAGGGCCGTGGATACAGCGAGGCGATCAGGAGGTTCTTGCGCGAGTTCTCCGTCCTGCCGCTCGCGGACTCCGCACGCGAAGCCTACGGACGGCTGCGAACCGGCCTGGAACGCCGGGGCGAGCGCATCGGCGCCCACGACATGCTGATCGCCGCCCACGCCATCGCGCTGAGCGCGACCCTGGTTACGAACAACGAAAAAGAGTTCAAGCGGGTCAAGGGACTGAGAATCGAGAACTGGGTTGCTTGACGGATAGCTCCGATGTAGGGCCGCGACGCAACGACGGAAAGTCTATCCTTCCCTGGCCGCATGGCGCCGCACGATTTGCCCATTCTCTGATTCCCCGGCCCCGGCGTGACGGTGCACAATCGCGCTTATGTCGTCTCGCGAGCCGCTATTGGTAAAAACAGGCTCTTGAAGTCCGCCTGGCGCTGGGCCAGCCGGATCATCTCTTCGGTGAAGGGCGTGCTGCGCTTGGGCACGTGTATCGCCAAGTACCGGACCCTCGGAAGCGCAGGACGCACGTCGAGCGCGCGCAGGACCCCTTGGTCAAGCAGCGGCTGGCAAAGCGGAAGCGGAAGATACGCGATCGCGACGCCCGAAATAGCGAGGCTGAGTACGGCCAGGAGATTGTTGCTGGGAACGATGTGCCGGATGTGCACCTTGTGGCGCTCCAGCCAGCGCCCGAACACGATGTCGGAGGCCACCGTTCGCGACTGGAGGAGAATGGGATACGAGCCGAGCCGTGACAGCGGTATGGGACTCTGGACGTCGAAGTTCGCCGCGCACATCCAAGCATGGTCTACATACTTCGGAAGCGGCGCATGCGTGAACTGAGGCTGCGCTGCCGCCTCGGGAACGAAAGCGACTTCGATCACGCCGCGCGCGAGCCGGTCGCATAGCTCGGCGCTGCTGGCGACCTCCGGCTCGACCTGCGCATTCGGATAGCGCTCCCGGATCGCGCTCACGTAGCGGGCGAGCCACGTGATCGAGCTGAGTTCCGTGACGCCGAACCGAAACCGGCGCGGCAGCATCGCCTTGGTATTCACCTGCTCGAGGAACCGGTTGCGGCGGTCCAGGACCTCGCGCGCCACCTCCAGCGCACCTTCGCCGTGGCGCGTGAGGCTGGTGCGCCGCGATGATCGGTCGAAGAGCGGCGCCGCGCACGCATTCTCGAGCTCGTGGATCCGCTTTGAAACGGCCGACTGGGTGGTGTTCAGCGCGCGCGCTGCGGCGTCGAAAGTGCCGAACTCCGCGATCGCCACGAGCGCTTCGAGCTGTCGAAACGTAATCACGATC
>JACOVA010000100.1 GCA_016177575.1 Betaproteobacteria bacterium | reverse complement strand
GGCGTGGAGGGATAGAACATGGCCGAGCCGGGCGCGCCGCAGGACCCGTTCGAGATGTTCCGCCGGCTGTGGGGCCCGCTCGGCGTGCCGGTGCCGGGAATGGCGATGCCCACGCTCGACCCGCAGGAGATCGAGAAGCGCATCCAGGAGCTGAAATCGGTCGAGCTGTGGCTGACCATGAACCTCAACATGCTGCGCATGGCGATCCAGGGGCTGGAGATGCAGAAGGCGGGGCTGACCGCGATGCAGCAGGCGATGAGCGCGGCAATGCCGCAGGACCCGAAGGACAGGAAACCCTAACCAGGAGACAAGGCAGATGACCAAGGCAGTGCGATATCACAAGCAGGGCGGTCCCGAGGTGATGCAGCTCGACGAGGTCCAGGTCGGCGACCCGGGGCCGGGGCAGGTGCGCGTCCGGCACACCGCGATCGGCGTCAACTTCGTCGACACCTACCAGCGCTCGGGCTTATACCCGATGCAGTTGCCGCAGATCGCGGGCAACGAGGGCGCCGGCGTCGTGGAAGCGCTCGGCGCGGGCGTCAAGGATCTGAAGAAAGGCGACCGGGTCTGCTACACCGGCATCCCGGGCTCGTACTGCGAAGCGCGCGTCGTGCCCGCCGAACGCATGGTGAAGCTGCCCGCGGGCATCTCCGAGGCGCAGGCCGCCTCGATGCTGCTCAAGGGCCTCACGGTGCACTATCTCATCTTCACCACCTTTCCGGTGAAGAAGGGCGACACCGTGCTCTGGCACGCGGCCGCGGGCGGCGTCGGCCTGATCGCGCTGCAATGGCTGAAGGCGCGCGGCGTCAAGACCATCGCCACGGTGGGCTCGGAGGAGAAGGCGAAGCTCGCCAGGGCGCACGGCGCGACCCACGTCATCAACTATTCCACCGAGAATTTCGTCCAGCGCGTCAAGGAGATCACCGGCGGCAAGGGCGTGCCGGTGGTCTACGACGGCGTCGGCAAGGCGACCTGGGAAGGCTCGCTCGACTGCCTGCGCCCGCGCGGCCTGATCGCCTCCTTCGGCAACGCCTCGGGGCCGGTGGCGCCGGTGAACCTCGGCATCCTCTCGGCCAAGGGCTCGCTCTACGTCACGCGCCCGACGCTCGCCACGCACATCGCCAGCCGCGCCGACCTGGCGGCGCGCGCCAAGGCGCTGTTCGCGGTGGTCAGGTCGAAGAAGGTGAGAATCGAGACCACCGCGCGCTACCCGCTCGCCGACGCGCAGCAGGCGCACCGCGATCTCGAGGGACGCAAGACGACCGGATCGGTGATCCTGGTTCCCTGAGGGCTACGAACGAACGTCGTCCCCGCGGAGCCTGACCCCGAATGAATCTGTCGGGGGCGGGGACGACGGATGCCCGGCTACTTGATGCCCAGGATGGCTTTGGCCTTGCTGAGTGTGGCCACCGAGTCGGCGTGCTTGCCGCCCTTGTGCAGCGCCTCGCCGTCGGCGCGCAGCTTCTTGACTTCGGCCGCTTGCGCGGCGGAGAGCTTTGCGCCGGGCAGCGCGGCGTCGATGGCTTTCATCTCCTTCGGGCAGCTGGCGGCGGTCGCGAGCGAGCTGGCGAACGCCAGGGCGAGGAACAGAGCGGTGCGTTTCATGGATTTCCCTCAAAAAGTTGGTCTCGGTAATTGCGCTTGGCCGGCTTAACATCCCGGCTATGAGGCGAACACGCCGCGGCCGCGACTATTCCCGGTGCGCCCGAAGCTGAGGCGCGGCCCGCCGCTGCGGCCCGACGCGCAGCGGCTGCGCCGCCACTTCGCGCGCGCCGCGCCGCTGCGCGAATCGGTGTACGGCGACGACGGCGCGCGCCCCGGCGCCGAGGCGCTCACGCCGGCCTCGGTGCTGGTGCCGATCGTCGCACGCGAGGCGGGGCCGACGATACTGTTCACGCAGCGCAGCGCGCACCTGAAGGACCATTCGGGGCAGGTGAGCTTTCCGGGCGGCCGCGCCGCCGCGGGCGACGCATCGCCCGAGGCGACGGCGCTGCGCGAGACGCTGGAGGAGATCGGCCTCGCGCCGCGCCACGTCGAGCTGCTCGGCCGGCTGCCCGAGTACCACACGCGCACCGGCTTTCGCATCACGCCGGTCGTGGGCCTGGTGATGCCGCCCTTCGAGCTGCGCGCCGACGCCTACGAGGTGGAGGAGATCTTCGAGGTGCCGCTCGAGTTCCTGCTCGACCCCGCCAACCACCAGCGCCACTCGCGCGTGTGGCAGGGAGAGCTGCGCTGGTTCTTCGTCATGGAGTACGGCGGGCGCAGGATCTGGGGCGCCACCGCCGGCATGCTGGTGAACCTTTATCGCTACCTGTCGCAGGGTAGACTCGCGGGATCATGAGCGTCATCGCCATCATCGCCGCGCTGCTGCTCGAGCAGTGGCGGCCGCTCGGCGACCGCAAGGCAGTGTTCGCCGCGCTGTCGGGCTGGGCCGACTGGCTCGAGCAGTCGTTCGATTCCGGCCAGTCGCACCACGGCATGATCGCCTGGGTGATCGCGGTGCTGCTGCCGGTGGCCGTGACGATCGCGCTTTACCTGGCGCTCGCCTGGATGAGCCCGTTCGCCGCGCTCGCGCTCGACGTCGCGGCGCTGTACCTCACGCTCGGGTTCCGCCAGTTCAGCCACTTCTTCACCGACATCCAGACCGCGATCAAGGACGGCGAGGTCGACCGCGCGCGCGAGCACATCGGCGCCTGGCGCGGCGAGTCGGCGCTGCACCGCAGCCGCGAGGAGGTGATCCGCCTCGCCATCGAGGAGGCGATGGCGGCCTCGCACCGGCACGTGTTCGCGGTGCTGTTCTGGTTCATCGTGCTGCCCGGCCCGAGCGGCGCCATCCTCTACCGCCTGGCCGCGTTCCTGCAGCGGCGCTGGGGCGGCAAGGGCGAGTTCGGCCGCTTCGCCTCGCACGCCCTCTATATCCTCGAGTGGCCGGCGGCGCGGCTCACCGCCGCCTCGTTCGCCGTGGTCGGCGATTTCGAGGACTCGATCTACTGCTGGCGCACGCAGGCCGCGGCCTGGCCCGATCCGAACCTGGGCATCGTGCTCGCCGCCGGCGCGGGCGCGCTCGGCGTCAGGCTCGGCATGCCGCTCGCCGAGGTCGACGCGCTGCAGGCGCGCCCCGAGCTCGGCCTGGGCGAGAGCGCCGATGCGCCCTTTCTCGACGGCGCGGTCGGGCTGCTGTGGCGCGCGCTCGTGCTGTGGGTGTTCCTGCTGATCCTGGTCACCCTGGCGCGGATATTCTGAGTGCGCCGCACTTCCAGCACTGGGTGAATTGAGGTCCCGATTCCTCGCCGCAGCAAGCGCAGCGCCACGGCGGGCCTGGAATTGCTTGATTGCGAGAAAAAAGAACTTCCTCTGCGCGCGGCGCATCTTCGTCGCGCAGCACCCACAGTTCGGCCTGGCATTCGGCGGGCGGCAATTCGCCCATGGCCGAGGACAGCATCTGGTTCCTCACCTCCGTCTCGATGCCTTCGGCCTCGAGGAGGTTGCGGGAATGGTGCACCAGCACCAGGTTGTAGGAGCTGAAAACCCTTCTCATCAAAGGCCGAACAGCGCGTCGCACTTGGCGGCGCAGATGAAGTCGTTCTCCGACAGGCCGCCGATGGCGTGGGTCACGTAGGCCACCTTGCACTTGTTGTAGCCGACCTCGAGGTCGGGGTGGTGGTCCTCGCGGTGCGACACCCAGGCGAGCGCGTTCACGAACGCCATGGTCTCGTAGTAGTTCCGGAACGGGTAGAGCTTGACGAGGCGCCCGTCCTCGACGATCCAGCCCTTGAGCTGCTTCAGCATTTCCTTCGTCTGCTGCGCGTCGTAGGGCGCGACGCCGCCTTCGCAGGGCTTGCAGCGCTTCGCGGTGAGCTCGCTCATGTGGCCTCCTGCGGGGTTCGCAGCCGCGCGATGCGCGCCGCGGCCGGCGGGTGGGAATCGTAGAACGCCGAGTGCAGCGGGTCGGGGGTGAGGGTGGCGGCGTTGTCCTGGTAGAGCTTGACGAGCGCCCGCACCAGCTCGGCGGCGCTCGAGTGCGACGCGGCATAGGCGTCGGCCTCGAACTCGTGGTGGCGCGAAAGCAGGCTGACCAGCGGCTGCAGGAAGAAGGTGAACAGCGGCGTCACCAGCACGAACAGCAGCAGCGCGGTCGCCGTGCTGCGCGTCTCGACGTTGAGCCCGGCGTAGAACCATGGCTCGCCGATCAGCCGGCCGAGCAGCCACAGCAGCGCGAACGAGGCGGCGAACATCACCAGCACCCGCTTCCACACGTGGTGGCGCTTGTAGTGGCCGAGCTCGTGCGCGAGCACCGCCTCGACCTCGCCGGGGGCGAGGCGCGCCAGCAGCGTGTCGAACAGCACGATGCGCTTGGCGGCGCCGAAGCCGGTGAAGTAGGCGTTGCCGTGGCTCGAGCGCTTCGAACCGTCCATGACGTACAGGCCGCTCGAGCGGAAGCCGCAGCGCGCGAGCAGCGCCTCGATGCGCCCGGCGAGCGCCCGGTCGGCGAGCGGGCTGAACTTGTTGAACAGCGGCGCGATGAAGGTCGGATAGATCAGCAGCACCAGCAGGTTGAAGCCGGTCCAGGCGAGCCACACCCAGGCCCACCACAGCGCGCCCATCCGCGCCATCAGCCACAGCACCAGCGTCGCGAGCGGCAGGCCGAGCGCCGCGGAGATCAGCACCTGCTTGGCGAGGTCGAGCACGAACAGGCGCGGCGTCATGCGGTTGAAGCCGAAGCGCTCCTCGACCACGAACACGCGGTAGAGCGCGAGCGGCAACTCGAGCGCCGAGAGCAGCGCCACCACGCTCGCGATCAGCGCCACCCCGTGCGCGATGCCGCCGGGCGCGGCGGCGCCCGCCCACGCGTCGGCGAGCCACTGCAGCAGGCCGCCCAGCGTGAGCGCGAGGATGACGGCGGCGGACAGGCAGACCTCGGCCGCGCCCAGCCGCGTCTTGACCACCGTGTAGTCGGCCGCCTTCCGGTGCGCGGCGAGCGGGATCGTGCCGGCGAAGGACTCGGGCACCGCATCGCGGTGCGCGCGCACGTGGCGCGCCTGGCGCGCGGCGAGCCACAGGCGCGTGGCGGTCGAGAGCGCGAGCGCGGCGACGAAGGCGAGGGTAAAGGCATGCATCACGCCGTGAGAGAATAAGCCATGGGGGTGGATTCGAACAATCTCGTCTGGATCGACATGGAAATGACGGGACTCGTTCCCGACACCGACCGCATCATCGAGATCGCGCTGCTGGTCACCGATGCGCGGCTCGGGCTGGTCGCCGAGGGACCGGTGCTGGTGATCCGCCAGCCCGACGAGGTGCTCGGCGCGATGGACTCCTGGAACCGCTCGGTGCACGCCAAGTCCGGCCTGATCGACAAAGTGAAGGCCGCCACCATGGACGAAGCCGCCGCCGAAAGCGCGGCGCTCGCCTTCCTCGCGCAGCACGTGCCCGCCGGGGTATCGCCGATGTGCGGCAACTCGATCTGCCAGGACCGGCGGTTCCTCGCGCGCTGGATGCCGAGGCTGGAGGCGTTCTTCCTCTACCGCAACGTCGACGTCTCGACGCTGAAGGAGCTGGTCAAGCGCTGGAAGCCCGAGGCGATCAAGGAGATGATGAAGCTCAAGCAGGGCAAGCACGAGGCGCTCGCCGACATCTACGAGTCGATCGAGGAGCTGAAGTTCTACCGCAGGAACGTGATGTCGATCTAGTCGACTTCGACGATGCACTCGATCTCGACGGGGATGCCCATGCGCAGCGAACCCATGACGACCGCCGAGCGCGCGTGCTTGCCCGCTTCGCCGAAGACCTCGACGAACAGATCCGAGCAGCCATTGATGACCTTCGGCTGGTCGGTGAAATCGGGCGTGCCGTTCACCATGCCGAGCAGCTTCACCACGCGCCGGACGCGGTCAAGGCTTCCCAGCTCGTCCTTCATCACCGCGAGCAGCGCGAGGCCCACTGTGCGCGCGTGCTGGTAGCCCTGCTCGACCGTGAACTCGACGCCGAGCTTGCCCTTGACGCCCATCGGGCCCTTGCCCGCGAGAAACAGCAGGTTCCCAGTCTGCACCGCGTTGACGTAGTTCGCCACCGGCGGCGTCAGTGCCGGAAGCTTGATACCGAGCTGCTTTATTTTTTGCTCAGCACTCAAAGTCGGAAGCGAATTACTGTAAAGGCACGACTTTGCCTGGATTCATCAGGTTGTCCGGGTCGAACAGCCGCTTGATGTCGCGCATGACGTCGATCACGTCGTCGCCCAGCTCCATCTGCATCGAGCCGATCTTGCCCAGGCCGATGCCGTGCTCGCCGGTGCAGGTGCCCTCCATCCTCAGCGCGCGCTCGACCAGGCGCTTGTTGAACGCCTTCGCGAGCTCGGTCTCCTCGGGCTTCGCGGGGTCGACCAGGAACATGAGATGGAAGTTGCCGTCGCCGATGTGGCCGAGCAGCGGCACCGGGGCGATGTAGTCCTTCACGTCCTCCATGGTCTCGTGCACGCACTCGGCGAGGCGCGAGATGGGGACACAGACGTCCGTCGACACTGCGCGCGAGCCGGGCCGCGTCTGCAGGCAGGCGAAATAGGCGTCGTGGCGCGCCTGCCAGAGCTGGGTGCGCTCCTCGGGCTTGGTCGCCCAGACGAAGTCCATGCCGCCGTGCTCCTTGGCGATCGCCTGGACCGTTTCCGCCTGTTCCACTACAGAGGTTTTCGATCCATGAAACTCAAAAAACACGGTGGGCGCGACGCGATAGTCGGTCTTCTTGAACTTGTTGATCGCGGCCACCGTCTTCTCGCAGACGATGTCGCAGCGCGCCACCGGCACGCCCGCCTGGATGGTCTGGATCACGGTGTTGGTGCAACCGTCCACCGACTCGAAGGCGCACACCGCGGCCGACATTGCCTCCTGCACCGGGTACAGGCGCACCGTCACCTCGGTGATGATGCCCAGCGTCCCCTCCGAGCCGACGAACAGGCGCGTCAGGTCGTAGCCGGCGGCCGATTTCTTCGAACGGCGCGCGGTCTGGATGATGCGGCCGTCGGCGAGCACCACCTTGAGCGAGAGGACGTTCTCGCGCATGGTGCCGTAGCGCACCGCGTTGGTGCCCGAGGCGCGCGTCGCCGCCATGCCGCCCAGCGTCGCGTCGGCGCCGGGATCGACCGGGAAAAAGAGCCCCGTGTGCTTGATGTACTCGTTGAGCTGCTTGCGCGTCACCCCGGCTTGCACCACCGCGTCGAGGTCGGACTCGTGCACCTCGAGCACCTGGTCCATCTGCGACAGGTCGATGCAAACGCCGCCGCGCACCGCGAGGATGTGACCCTCGAGCGAGGTGCCGACGCCGTAGGGAATCATCGGTACGCGGTGGCGCCGGCAGAGGTTGACGATGTCGCGCACCTCTTCCGTGGTCCTGGCAAAAACGACCGCGTCGGGCGGCGCGTACGGGAAATAGGACTCGTCCTTGCCGTGATGCTCGCGCACCGCGGCCGAGGTCGAAACCCGGTCGCCGAGCAGGATCTTCAGCTCGGCGAGCACGGACTGGTCGAATTCCCGCGCCTTGTTCATGGTGACCCTCGTGGGTGCGTTACTGGCGTCGCGCAGCCATTATAGGCCGCCCGGCCGGATCGGCAGCCGGCGCACAGGCTTGCCGGTCGCCGCGAAGACGGCGTTGGCGACCGCCGGCGCGATGGGCGGGGTGCCGGGCTCGCCTACGCCGCCCAGGTGCGTCCAGCCGCTCTCCACGATCTCGACCTCGATCGCCGGGCAGCCGGCCATGCGCACCACCTCGTAGTCGGTGAAATTGGACTGCGCCACGCGGCCGGCCTTGAGCGTGATTTCGCCGTGCAGCGCGGCCGAGAGCCCGAACACGATGCCGCTCTCCATCTGCGCGGCGACCGTGTCCGGGTTGAGCGCGCGCCCGCAATCGATCGCGCAGGCCACGCGCCGCACCTTGAGGGCGCCCGCAGGCCCGATTTCAACCTCCGCGACCTGCGCGACAATGGAGTGGAAGGACTCGGCGAGCGCGATGCCGCGCCCCGCGCGCACGCCTGCGCCCGCCGCGAGCGGCCGCCCCCAGCCCGCCCTGCGCGCCGCGGCCTCGAGCACGCGGCGGTGGCGCGGCGCCGCCCCGAGCATCGCGCGGCGGAACTCGTACGGGTCCTTGCCCGCCGCGCTCGCGACCTCGTCGAGGAAGCACTCGACGAAATACGCGTTGTAGCTGTGGCCGACGCTCCTCCAGTAGCCGACCGGCACCGGCTGGCTCGCGAGCACGTGCTCGACGAGCCGGTTGGGCATGGCGTAGGGCAGGTCGTAGGCGCCCTCGGCCATGGTCTTGTCCTTCATCGCGTCGGAGGCCGCCGCGGGCAGCAGCCGCGCGGTCAGGCCCTGCGTGCACGACTGGCCTACGATGCGGTGGTGCCAGGCGGCGATGGCGCCCTGCGCGTCGAGCGCGCAGCGCAGGCGCGCCAGCGCCATCGGCCGGTAGACGTCGTGCTGCATGTCCTCCTCGCGCGACCAGAGCAGCTGCACCGGCTGGCCGGGCAGGCGCGCGGCGAGCGCCGCCGCCTGCACCACCACGTCCATTTCCACTCGCCGGCCGAAGCCGCCGCCGAGGTAGGGCGTGTGCACCGTCACCGACTCGGAGGGCAGACCGGCGCCTTTCGCCGCGAACCAGCGCACCAGGGTGGGCGCCTGGTTACCGACCCAGATCTCGCAGCGCCCGTCCTTCACCAGCGCGGTGGCGTTGATCGGCTCCATCGTCGCGTGCGCGAGATAGGGCACCTCGTAGGTGGCGTCGACGCGCTTGCCGGACGTCCGGAACACGCTCTCTACATCGCCGATCTCCTCGTACACGCGCCCGGAGCCTTCGAGCAGCTCCAGGTAGGCCTCGCGCTGGCGCGCCGAATCGAGCGCCGCG
>JACOVA010000099.1 GCA_016177575.1 Betaproteobacteria bacterium | reverse complement strand
GCGCGTCGCGCGGCGTGATGCGCCAGAACGAGAAATCGGCCAGCTCGAAGTTGATCTTCTGCTCGGGAAACCGCGCCAGCCAGGCAGCTTTCAGCTCGGGTTGCTCCGAGGGAAGGTTCTCCGCCTCACCCCTGATGGAAACCCGCATCAAGGTAAAAGGATCGACCCGACCGTCATCGGTCTCGGCGACCGAGAGCGCGACGCGCGCGTCCTGCATCATGTCTTGGGTATGCCAGGCGAGCCGGCTGACGTGCACGTAGAACGCGGAGAAATCCTGCGCCGCGAGGTAAAGCGTCATCCCGGCCATCGGCGCGCCCTCGCGCAGCGTCGCGAGGTGCGCGATGCGCTCGCGGCGCAGCAGGCGCGCAACGGCCGGCGCATCGTCTGGGACGGCGTTCACGCGGTCAGGCGACCTGCACCACGCCGCATGGCGAATGACCAAGAGGCCCTGGCACGACGTGCGGGTCGAGCAGAAGTTTCACTTCGCGCGGCGGCCCTCGAAGCGGGCGCGCTGGTTGCGGTTTCTGGCGGTCACGATGCGCGAGTCTAGTAAATGGCACGTTCGCCGTCGAGCGAATTCGGGTATTCTCGCGCCCGTGCGCTACGAACTCCTGGTCGGCCTGCGCTACACGCGCGCCAAGCGCCGCAACCACTTCATCAGCTTCATCTCGCTCATCTCGATGGCCGGCATCGCGCTCGGCGTCGCCGCGCTGATCGTGGTGCTGTCGGTGATGAACGGCTTCCAGAAGGAGCTGCGCGCGCGCATCCTGGGCGTCGCCTCGCACGTGCAGATCATCGGCGCCGGCAACCGGCTCGCCGACTGGGAGCAGGTCGCGCGGCTCGCGGCCGGCGACGCGCGCGTCAAGGCGGCGGCGCCCTTCGTCAACGCGCAGGCGATGCTCGCGGTCGGGCAGGCGGTGCGCGGCAGCGTGGTGCGCGGCGTGCTGCCCGAGCTGGAGCAGCAGGTGGCGGAGATCGGCAGGCACATGCGCGACGGCCGCCTCGAGGCGCTCAAGCCCGGATCGTTCGGCGTCGTGCTCGGCGCCGAGCTCGCGCGCGCGCTCGGCGTGCTGGTGGGGGACAAGGTGGCGCTGATCGCGCCGCAGGGGCTGGTGACGCCCGCGGGCGTGCTGCCTCGCCTCAAGCAGTTCACGGTGGTCGGCACCTTCGAGGTCGGCATGTTCGAGTACGACTCGGGGCTCGCGCTGGTGCATCTCGAGGACGCGCAGCGCCTGTACCAGCTCGGCAGCGCGGTCTCGGGCGTGCGCCTGCGGCTCGACGACCTGTTCGCGGCGCGCAGCGTGGCGCGCGAGATCACCGCCAGGCTCGGGCGCGACGCCTACGCGACCGACTGGACGCGCAGCCACGCCAACTTCTTCCGCGCGGTGGAAATCGAGAAGCGCGTGATGTTCATCATCCTGCTGCTGATCGTGGCGGTAGCGGCGTTCAACATCGTCTCGACGCTGGTGATGCTGGTCACCGACAAGCAGGCCGACATCGCGATCCTGCGCACGCTCGGGGCGGCGCCCGGCTCGATCGTGCAGATCTTCATGATCCAGGGCGCGCTCATCGGCGTCGTCGGCACGCTGATCGGCGTCGTCGGCGGGGTGCTGCTCGGGCTCAACGTCGACACCGCCGTGCCGGCGATCGAGAGCGTGCTCGGCTTCAAGTTCCTCGCCAAGGACGTCTACTACATCTCCGACCTGCCCTCCGACGTGCAGGCGGCGGACGTCGTCACCATCGGCGCGGTGTCGCTCGTGCTGTCGTTCATCGCCACGCTCTACCCGAGCTGGCGCGCCTCGCGCGTGAATCCGGCCGAGGCGTTGCGCTATGAATGAACCGGTCATCTGCTGCAGAAACCTGCACAAGACCTACCTGGGCCCGAGCCCGGTGCCGGTGTTGCAGGGCGTGGACCTGGAGGTGCGCGCCGGCGAGCACGTCGCGATCATGGGCCGCTCGGGCTCGGGCAAATCGACCTTGCTTCATCTGCTGGGGGGACTTGATTCCGCCACTGGAGGAGAAGTTCTGATCGACGGCAACAACGTCAAAGCCCTTTCCGAATCGCAGCGCGGCGAGGTCCGTAACCGCACGCTCGGCTTCGTCTACCAGTTCCACCATCTGCTGCCCGAGTTCAGCGCGCTGGAGAACGTCGCCATGCCGCTGCTGATCCGCAGAACGGGCCGTGACGAAGCGCTGCGCAAGGCCGCCGTAGCGCTGGGCGAGGTCGGCCTCGGGGAGCGGCTCGAGCACCAGCCGGGCGAGCTCTCGGGCGGCGAGCGCCAGCGCTGCGCGTTCGCGCGCGCGATGGTGACCGCGCCCGCCTGCGTGCTGGCCGATGAGCCCACCGGCAACCTCGATACGCAGACCGCCGACGAGGTGTTCGAGGCGATGCTGCGCCTGTCGGCCTCGCACGGCACCGCGTTCGTGATCGTGACGCACGACGCCGCGCTCGCCGCGCGCACCGAGCGCGTGCTGGAACTCAGCGAAGGAAAACTCCGCCCGATGCGCACGGGCGCGGATCAGCGAGGCTGAGCGGGCTCGCCGCCGCCGCCCTTGGCTTCCCCGGCCATCGCTGCCTCATCCTCGCGCAGGGTCCGGGCGAACTGGTCGCGCAGCTCGTTCGACAGGGACACGTGGATGTCGGGCTCGCTCTTATGCACCGCGTAGAGCTTCGCCAGCACCAGGTTGTCGTGTTCGGCGAATCTCCGCACCGCGTGCGCCGCGCGCGCGGCGTCGGCGCCCACGGCCGCCAGGGTCGCGCGGCCGAGCGCCAATGCCGATTGAAAGGTCTCCCGCTCGATGATCTCGACGCCGATGTCGCGCAGCGTGAACATGTGGCGCATGTCGTGCGCCCGGGCGATCACCTTGAGGTTCGGGAAATGCTTGACCGCAATGGCTGCCAGGCGCGTGGTCGCGTCGGGATCGTTCAGCGCGATGATCAGGAAATCCGCCTGCGCTGCGCCCGCGGCCTCGAGCAGATCCAGCCGCGTGGCGTCGCCGTAGAACACGCGGAAGCCGAAGCGTCGGGATTGCTCGACGTGGTCCGGATCGTCGTCGAGGATGGTCGCGTCGTAGCCGCTGCCGTACAGCAGGCGCGCCACCACCTGACCCACGCGCCCCAGACCCGCGACGATCACCTTGGCCGCCCGCGGCGCCTGGTGCTCGCGCCGGGGCGCCTCGGCGGCAAAGCGCGGCGCCAGCACCCGGTCGTGGAACACCAGCAGGAAGGGCGTCGAGAGCATGGACAGCGCAACTGCCAGCGTCACTGCTTGCGCGGTGTCGAAGGGCAGGACTTCGCGCTGCACCCCGAGCGTGAGCAGCACGAAGGCGAATTCGCCGCCCTGCGCGAGCAGCAGGATGAACAGCGGCCGCTCGCTGCGCGGCAGCTTGGCAAATTTCGTGATCGCCCACAGCACCGCGCTCTTCAGCAGAAACATCCCGACGATCAACCCGAGGATGACGAGCGGCTTGCCGAGCAGCAGGCCGAAGTCGACGCTCATGCCCACCGCGATGAAGAACAGGCCCAGCAAAAGGCCCTTGAACGGCTCCACCGCGGCCTCGATTTCGTGGCGGTATTCGGACTCCGCGAGCAGCACGCCGGCGAGGAAGGTTCCCAGCGCCATCGACAGGCCCGCGGACTCGAAGCCCCAGGCGATGCCGAGCACCAGCAGCAGCGCAAAGGCGGTGAAGATCTCCCGCTGCCGGGTGCGCGCGATGTGCCGGAACACCGGTTGGGCGAGAAAATGACCGCCGACCAGCGTGGCTCCGATCACGGCGCCGGCGAAGCCGAGGCCGCCCCAGGAGAAGCTCGCGCCGGTGCCGGAGGCCCCCAACAGCGGCAGCAGCGCCAGCATCGGGATCACCGCGATGTCCTGGAACAGCAGGATCGCGAACACCGCCTGGCCGCCCTTGCTTTGCAGCGCGCCGCGCTCGGCGAGCGGCTGCAGCGCCAGTGCCGTGGATGACAGCGCGAGCGCCATGCCGGCGACGATGCCGACGCGCAGGTCGATGCCCGCGAGCCACACCACCGCCGCGATCAGCAGGATGGTGCCGGCAACCTGCGACACGCCGAGCGTCAGCAGGCGCGCGCGCATCTGCCAGAGGCGCCTGGGTTCCAGCTCCAGGCCGATCACGAAAAGGAGGAACACCACGCCCAGTTCGGCGAAATGGCGCACATCCTCCACCTTGTCCACCAGCTTCAGGCCGAACGGGCCGATGGCGATGCCTGCCAGCAAGTAGCCGACGACCGAGCCCAGGCCGAGCCGGTACGAGAGCACCACGGCGAGCACCGCCGAGGACAGAAACACCACACTCTCGATCAGGAAGGCGCTGCCGTGTTCCATTTTTGCAGGTCAATCCTAATCTAGTTCGCGCGGTCTGCGCCGTGCTTCGCTTTGCGCCGGGCGCGCGCGCGCCAGGCGAGCACGACGTAGGCGCGCCAGGCGAGATGCACCGCGACATAGCCCAGCACGGCGAGCGTGAGCGCGAGCGCGGGCAGGCCCACCGCGAGCGGCTTGCCCAGGCCGAGCATCCAGGCGACGAGCGCACCCATCGAGTCGTAGAGGTTCGACCAGTCCATCTCGAATTGCCGGATCTGCGCCTGGTTCGAGTCGTGGCCGATGAGCAGGGCGCCGTAGCCGTACGCGACCAGATACAGGGGCACGATGGTGAACGGGTTGGTATAGAAGGTGATTGCGAGCGCTACGGGCAGGTTTCTGCGCAGCGCCACCGCGAGCAGCAACGCGCTGAGCATCTGCAGCGGCCCGGGCACCAGGCCCGAGAACAGCCCGATCGCCACCGCGCCGGCGACCGAATCGCGGTTCAGGTGCCAGAGGTTCGGGTGGTGCAGCCACGTCGCAAAGGGCGCGATCCAGCGGTTGGCGCGCACCGCCGCCGCGTCGGGCAGGTACCTGCGAAAGTGCTTCCGCACCACGCAGACAAGTCTACCGCACCCTCTATTACACTCGCGCCGCCGCGGTCAGCGCGCCGCGCGGCGGCGCGTTGATCCGGGGTGACGCTCGCGCTGCTCGCCTTCGCCGCCGGCATCCTGCTGCTGCAGCTGCAGCCCGAATTGCCCGGGGCCGGCTGGGCCTCGCTTGGCGCATTGGGCTTCGTCTTTCTCTTTGTAAGAACAATTCCCGCCTTTCCGGCCGCCTTCGTGATCGGCTTCTGCTGGGCGCTCGGGCTGGCCCACCTGCGCCTCGCCGACCGGCTTGCGCCCGGGCTCGAGGGCAGGGACCTCGAGGTGGTCGGCGTCGTCGCCGGCCTTGCTTCGGCGGACGAGCGCAGCGTGCGCTTCCTGTTCGAGCCCGAGTCGGCGGAGGCGCCGCTGCCGGGGAAGATCCTGCTTTCCTGGTACCGCAGCGCGCGCTTTGAAGAACCGGACCCGGACTCCCCGAGCGCGGTGCATCCCGGCGAGCGCTGGCGCTTCAGCGTGCGGCTGCGCCGCCCGCACGGCAATTTCAATCCGCACGGCTTCGACTACGAGGCCTGGCTGCTCGAGCGCGGCATCGGCGCGACCGGCTATATCCGGCCGAAGGCGCAACCGCTGTTGCTGGGCTCGCGCGGCAGTCCCTCCGATTTCATAGAAAGAATCCGGGAGAAGATCAGGGATCGCTTCAAGCAGGTGCTCGGCGAAACCCCGGCGAGCGGGGTCCTCGCCGCGCTCGCGGTCGGCGACCAGCGCTCGATCACGGCGGAGGAGTGGCGACTTTTCAGCCGCACCGGCGTCACGCACCTGATGAGCATCTCGGGCCTGCACGTGACCCTGGTCTCGGGGCTGTTCGCATGGCTCGCCGGCGCGCTCTGGCGCCGCTCGAGCGCTCTGACGCTGCGCCTGCCGGCGCGCAAGGCGGCCGCGGCCGCGGCGATCGTCGCGGCGCTCGGCTACACGCTGATCGCGGGTTTCGCGGTGCCGGCACAGCGAACTTTCTGGATGGTGACCGTGGTGGCGGCTGCGCTCTGGTCGGGGCGCATCGCCGCGCCTGCGCGCACGCTCGCGCTGGCGCTCGCCGTGGTGCTCGCCTTCGATCCCTGGGCGGTGCTGTCGCCCGGATTCTGGCTTTCGTTCGGCGCGGTGGCTCTCATCTTCTTCGTTGCGGAAGAAAGCCAGCTGCGCTGGCGGCAGGCGATCCGCGTGCAATGGGCGATCACGGTGGGGCTCGCGCCGGCGGCGCTGTTCCTGTTCTCCCAGGTGTCGCTGGTCGGGCCGCTCGCCAACGCGGTCGCGATCCCGGCGGTGTCGGCCGTCGTGACGCCGCTCGCGCTCGCCGCGGCGGTGCTGCCCTGGGACGCGCTGCTCGAGGCTGCGGCCTGGCTGATGCAGTGGCTGCTGCAGTTCCTCGAATGGTGCGCATCCCTTCCGGCAGCGCTGTGGCGGCAGCATGCTCCGCCGCTCTGGAGCACGCTGCTCGCGCTCGCGGGCGTGGTATGGCTGCTCGCGCCGCGCGGCGTGCCGTGGCGCGCCACCGGCGTCGCGCTGCTGGTCCCGGCCATCGCGCTGCCGCCGCCCGTGCCGCCGCCGGGAGAGGCCTGGATCACGACGCTCGACGTCGGGCAGGGACTGGCGGTGCTGGTGCGCACCGCCAACCGCACGCTGCTCTACGACGCAGGGCCCGCGTTCGGCGGCGCGAGCGACAGCGGCGAGCGGGTGATCGCGCCAGTGCTGCGCGCGCTCGGCGTGGAGCACGTGGCGGCGATGGTGATGAGCCACGACGCCATGGATCACGCCGGCGGTGCAGCCTCGGTGCTGGAGAATTTCGAGGTCGGCGAGCTGCTGTCCTCGCTGCCCGCAGGGCATCCGCTGCTCGCGCTCGCCCCCGCGGCGCGGCGCTGCGCGGCCGGCGATGCGTGGCAGTGGGACGGGGTGAGCTTTGCCGTGCTGCATCCGGACGGCACGCAGGCCGCGGGCAGGAAGCCGAACGACCTGAGCTGCGTCGTGAAAGTAAGCGCGGGCGGCCGCTCGATGCTGCTCACCAGCGACATCGAAAGGCCCGCCGAGAACGCGCTGGTGACGAGATACCTCGCGTCCGTGCAGTCCGACGTGCTGCTGGTGCCGCACCACGGCAGCCGGACCTCGTCGAGCGCGGGCTTCCTCGCCGCGGTGCGCCCCGCGGTCGCGGTGGTGCCGGTGGGCTACCGCAACCGCTTCGGCCATCCGGCGCCGGAGGTGCTGAATCGCTTCTCTGCCTCGGGAATCCGGCTGCTGCGCACGGACCGCGATGGCGCGGTCACGGTCCGGCTGGCACGGGACGGTATCGGCGCGAGCGGCGAACGCGACCGCCGCCCCCGGTACTGGCACGAAGCACGGCGCTAGCGCGATAATGGCCGCGCGGATTCCCCGCACCGACTTCTAGGAGGAAGGACCATGGCCAAAAAGGGTGGCAGCGCTGTCTACCGCGTAACGGACGTCATCGGCACCAGCTCGGTCTCGTGGGAGGATGCCGCGCGCACCGCGGTCAAGACCGCCTCCAAGTCGCTGCGCGACCTGCGCATCGCCGAGGTCACCAAACTCGACGTCAAGGTCGAGAACGGCAAGGTGATGCAGTTCCGCGCCCGCCTGGCGCTGTCGTTCAAGTACGGCGGCTGATTGCCGAGAGGCACGGCGGTCGTCCGCGTCACCGGCAGCGCGGGGCGCTTCGAGGAGTTCCGCGAGCGCATCCGCTGGTTGCTGGTGCGCGACCCCGACACCGATCCGTACACCGAGGCGCACAGCGCGGAGCGGCTCGAGTACCGCTTCGCGCTGGAGAAGGGCATTCCGTTCCCGACTTTCGTCGCCGCGAGCGCCGAGTTCCCGGAGCTGCGCGTCGAGGCGGAGTGGGACCAGGGCGGCGCGAAGGGCGGCGCCGCGATCGAGCAGGGCCGCGTGGTGGAAAAATGGAGCGGCGCGCGCGGATCGGGATGACTTACCGGAAAAAAACCGTTCAGTGCGCCTCGCCAAAGGGGCTGCATCGCATTTCCTACCTCGAGCGCGGCGACCCCGGCAACGGGCGGGTGCTGGTCTGCGTGCACGGCCTCACGCGTTGCGCGCGCGATTTCGATTCGCTGGCGGCGGCCCTGAGCGACCGCTACCGGGTCGTCTGCCCGGACGTCGCCGGGCGCGGCGATTCGGCCTGGCTGCCCGATCCGATGCTCTACCAGCTGCCGCAATACCTCGCCGACATGGTGACCCTGATCGCG
>JACOVA010000087.1 GCA_016177575.1 Betaproteobacteria bacterium | reverse complement strand
GCGTGGCGATCGCCGCGGCTTCGAGCAGGATGCCGCTCACCATGTGCAGCTCGAAGTCCGCCTTGGGCGGGATCGAGCCCGACTCGCGCACGATCCAGGGACGCAGTGCATCGGCGTGCGCCTCCAGCAGCTGCGCCGCGCGCCGCAGCACTGCGGCGCGCTGCTCGGCGCTCGCCGCAGCCCATTCGGGCTGCGCCGCGGCGGCGCTCTTCGCCGCCTCCGCCACGTCCTCGGCGTCGGCGAAGCCGACTTCGGTGAGCACCTTGCCGGTGGCGGGCTCGAGCACCTCGCGCGCGCCGCCTTTCGCGAGTTGCCAGCGGCCGGTGAAGATCTTGCCCTTCCAGGCGTTCTCGGCCGCGATCGTGACTGCAGTGGTCTGTTCCTTGGACATGAAGATGCCTCCTTTCCAGTTCAGCGCGCCGGGCTTTGCCTCGGCGCCGAGATAGGCGGCGCGCAGGCGCTCGGAGCGCAAGAGCTTGCCTGCCGGCCCCTTCATCACCACCGCGCCGCGCTCGATCACATAGGCGCCACTGGCGATCGCCAGCGCCTTCGCCACGTTCTGCTCCACCAGCAGGATCGTCACGCCGTCCTGCCGTATCCGGCGCACGATCGCCAGCAGCTCGTCGACCATCCTCGGCGCGAGGCCGAGCGAGGGCTCGTCGAGCATGAGCAGCTTCGGCTTGCCCATGAGCGCACGCCCCACGGCGAGCATCTGCTGCTCGCCGCCCGACATGGTGCCGGCGAGCTGGCCGCGCCGCTCGGCGAGCTTGGGGAAGAGCTCGAGCACGCGCGCCAGCCGCGCCTCGCGCTCGCCGCGCGCGAGCAGATAACCGCCGAGCTCGAGGTTCTCGCGCACCGTCATCTGCGGAAACAGCTGTCGTCCCTCAGGCACCTGCGCGAGGCCGCGCGAGACGATCGCCGAAGGCGTCGCAGGCAGCGGCGCGCCCCCGAACAGCACCTCGCCCGAACGCGGGATCATGCCCGAGAGCGCGCGCAGCAGCGTCGTCTTGCCCGCGCCGTTGGAGCCCACCACCACGGTCAGCTCGCCCTCGGGCGCCTCGAGGCTCACGCCGTCGAGGACGCGGATGCCGCCGTAGCCCGCCGAGAGGCCGCGCACGACGAGCCCGGCGCTCATGCCACCCTCCTTTCGCGCCCGCCTTCCGAGCCGACGCCTTCCTCTCCCAGGTAGGCCTCGATCACCGCCGCGTCCTTCGCTACCGCGCGCGGATCGCCGTCGGCGATCTTGCGCCCCTGGTGCAGCACCGCCACGCGCTCGACGTGGCTCATCAGCACGCGCACCGCGTGCTCGATCCAGATCACCGCCACGCCGAGCTCGTCGCGCACGCGCCGGATCAGCTGGGCGCAGGTCTCCAGCTCCGCCGGCGTCAGCCCGGCCGCGATCTCGTCGAGCAGCAGCACGCGCGGGCGCGCGCCGAGCGCCATGCCGATCTCGAGCAGGCGCTGGCGCGCCGGGGTGAGCGCCCCGGCCGCCACCGCGGACGCAGCGCCGAGGCCGAGGAAGCCGAGGATCGTGCGCGCGTCGTCGAAGGCGTCGTGCGCGTGCCGGCGCGTGCGGCCGGCGAACTGCAGCGCGAAGCGCACGTTGTCCTCGGCGCTCATGTCGCGGAACACGCGCGGCATCTGGAAGGTGCGCGCCACCCCGTGCGCGGCGAAGACGTGCGGCGCGCTGCCGGTAAGGTCCTCGCCGGCGACGAGCAGGCGTCCCGCGTCTGGCGCGAGCACCCCGGAGAGCGCGTGAAAGAGCGTCGTCTTGCCCGCGCCGTTCGGCCCGATCAGGCCGACCAGCTCGCCGTGGCGCGCCTCGAGATCGACGCCGTCCACGGCGACCAGGCCGCCGAAGCGCACCGTGACCGCGCGCGCGGCGAGCAGCGCCTCAGGCATCGGCCCTCCCGCGGCGCCGCAGCAGCGAGGCGAGACCCCCGGGCAGGTAGAGAATCAGCGCGATGAGCAGCAGCCCGAGCAGGAGCAGGAACACGTACGGGAAGCGCAGGCGCAGGAACTCCGACACCAGGCTGAAGAACACCGCCGAGACGATCGGCCCGATCAGCGTGTGCGCGCCGCCGAGCATCGCCATCAGCACTGTCTGGAAGCCGATGAAGGGATTGAAAACCGAGAGCGGCTCGATGTAGGTCCAGCGCACCGCCATCGCCGCGCCGAGCGCGCCGGGAAAGAACGCCGAGAGCGCGAAGGCGAGGATCTTGACGCGGCGCGTGTCGACGCCGAGGGTCTGCGCGCGCTCCTCGTCGGCGCCGATGCCCCTGAGCGCGAGGCCCAGGCGGCTGGCGCGCACCAGGATCGCGGTCGCGACCGCGCCGAGCGTCAGCACGAGCACGGTCCAGTAGATCGCCGCATTGTCCGGCGCATCGCTGATGATGCGCCCCGCGGTGTGAAAGTAGGTCTTTTCGGTGTAGGTGATCAAGTGAAGGGTGAGCTCCCCGAGGCCGAAGGTGATCACCGCGAAATACGCCCCGCGCAGGTGCAGCACCGCAGCGCCGATCAGCGCGGCGAACGCCACCCCGATCAGGCCGCCCGCCAGCACCGCGACGCCGTAGGGGAGCGACTCCAGGCTCCAGGCGGTGACGTAGGCACCCAGGCCGAAGAACGCCGAGGTGGCGAGCGAAAGATAATGGGTGGGGCCGCAGAACATCGCCCAGCTCACCGCGAGCGCCGCGTACATGAGGCAGCTCAGGGCGAGCGAGAGGAGGAAATCCGAGAGCAACCACGGCGCCGCGGCGAGCACCGCGCCGCAGGCGAGCGTGGCGGCCAGCTGCTCGCGCGCGCTCATCGCGAGAACAGCCCCCTGGGGCGCGCGAGCAGTACTGCGACCAGCACGCCATAGGAGAGCACCATCTTGAGCGAGGGGCTGGTGAAGTGCATGCCGAAGGCCTCCACCAGCCCGAGGATGAAGCCGCCAATGAGGCTGCCCCCCACGCTGCCCAGCCCGCCCAGCGTGATCACGATCAGCGCGGTGATCGTGTAGGGCTCGCCCATCGAGGGCGAGATCTCGTAGACCATGGAGAGCAGCCCGCCGGCGACGCCGGCGAGCGCGAGCCCGCCGCCGAAGACGAGCGGATGCAGCACGCCGGTATCGATGCCGACCAGCTGCGCGCCCGTGGGCGACTGCATCATCGCGCGCACCGCCTTGCCGATCATCGTCCAGCGCAGCAGCGCGAGCAGCAGCAGGCTCGCCGCCACCGCAAAGGCGAACACCGCGAGGCGGTTGGCCATGAAGCGCGCGCCCGCGATCTCCACGGGCTCGGCGAGGTAGCTGTAGCCGCGCAGGTCTGCCCCCCAGGCGAGATAGACCACGTTCTGCACCAGGAACATGAGCCCGAACCCCACCAGCAGGCTCCGCGCCTCGATCACCTCGACCGAGGGCGCAGTGCGCGCGATGCGGTAGAAGCAAAACCGGTAGACCACCAGGCCGAGCAGGAAGAGTGCGGCCGCCACCGCCGGCATGAGCGCGAAAGGATTCACGCCGAACGTCGTGTGCGCGAGCCAGGTGAGGTAGGCGCCGAGCATCAGGAACTCGCCGTGCGAGATGTTCATGATGCGCATCAGCCCGTATTGCAGATTGAGGCCGATCGCGACCACCGCGTAGATGCCGCCGGTGATGAGCCCCGAGGCGGCGAGTTCGAGCCAGAAGCCCATGAGATGAAAAAGCCCCGCGGGTCTTCCCGCGGGGCTCGCTCAGTGCATCTGGCTCAGTTCCAGCGCGGCTTCGGATGCAGCGCGGGCGAGGTCGCCAGATTGGGCGGCCATACCACCTCGAACTCGCCGTTCTGCCACTGGCTCACCACGCCCGGCGTGGAGACGTTCTCGCTGCCCCTGAAGCGGATCTTGCCGATGATGGTGTCGAACTCATTGGCGGCGATGTAGTCGCGGATTTTCTTGCGATCCAGGCCTGCCTTCTCGACGGCCTTCTGCAGGATCTGCAGGCCGGCCCAGGCGTGCGCGCTCGCCCAGCGGTCGGGCTCCTTCTTCCAGCGCGCCACGTGCCGGTCGAAGTAGCCCTTGGCCGCGGCGCTGGTCTTCGGGTTCCAGGTGCCGAGGCCCATCACGCCCTCCACGGTCGCGGCCGTCATCTTGTCGCGGTAGAAGGGAAACGCGGTGCCGACCGCGGCGTAGAAGAGCGCCGGGTTGAAGCCGATCGCCTTGGTCTGGCCGGTGGTGAGGAAGGTGTCGGGCGGGTAGGAGAGCGCGATGAGCGCGTCCGGGTTCTTCGCCTGGATCGCTTTGAGCACCGGCGCGAGGTCCTTGACGCCGATCGGATAGCTCTTCACCTCCAGAATCTGGATGCCCTTCGCCTTCATCGAGGCCTCGAGCGCGGTGAACTGCTCGAGACCGAACAACTCGTCGACGTGGATCACCGCCGCGGTCCTGACCTTGCGCGCCACCATGAATTCGGCGAGCGCGTCCATCATGCGGTCGGGCTGCTGCAGCAGCGCGAAGAAGTAGGGATTCTTCATGGCGACGAGCTTGCGGCCGGTCGCCGTGGGCGAGAGCATCGGGTAGCCGTGCTTCTGCGCGAGCGGCATGACGGCGAAATTGGCGCCGGTGCCCCACGGCGGCAGGACCAGGTCGACCTTGTCGCTCGCCATCAGCTTCTCGTAGCTGCGCACCACCGTCTCCATGTTGCTGCGGTCGTCCACCCCGATCAGCTCGATCTTGCGCTTCTTGCCGCCGACGCTGAGGCCGCCGGCGGCGTTCACCTGCTCGGCCCACATGATGTAGTTCGGCTCTTGCGTTACCTGCGCCCCGATCGACCAGGGGCCGGTGCGCGCGATCGCGTAGCCGATCGTGATGGGTTTGTCCTGCGCCAGCGCAGGCGCAGCGAGCGCGCCGAGCAGCGCGCCGAGCAGCGCCGTGCCTATTCTCGTTCCGAGCTTCATGGTCTCCTCCTCCGCCAGGGAACTTCCCTTGGATTTTCAAGGCACTCTACGCAACGTGCGGCGCGGCTGTCAAGCCGATTGTTTGGAGTCCAAACAAACGCGCGGGCGCTCCCCCGCCGCGGCGCGCGGCGGTAGAATGCTGCTTTGCAACGCCCCACAAGGAGTGCCGCGATGAACGCACCCTCCCAGGCGGGCCTGCCCGCCCTCAATCTCAAGGACCCGAGACTGTTCCGCGAGCAGTGCTATCTGGACGGCGCCTGGACGGGCTCCGACTCGGGCAAGACGTTCGCGGTGGACAATCCGGCCACCGGGCAGACGATCGGCAGCGTGCCGGAGATGGGCGCTGCCGAGACGCGCCGCGCGATCGAAGCGGCCGAGCGCGCCTGGCCCGCTTGGCGCGCGAAAACCGCCAAGGAGCGCGCCGCGATCCTGCGCAAGTGGTTCGACCTGGTGATGGCGAGCCAGGACGACCTGGGGTTGCTCCTCACCACCGAGCAGGGCAAGCCGCTCGCCGAGGCGAAAGGGGAGATCGCCTACGGCGCCTCGTTCATCGAATGGTTCGCCGAGGAGGGCAAGCGCGTCTACGGCGACGTGATTCCGCAGCACCAGGCCGACAAGCGCATCCTCGTGCTCAAGCAGCCGATCGGCGTCGCCGCGATGATCACGCCGTGGAACTTTCCCAACGCCATGATCACGCGCAAGGCCGCGCCGGCGCTCGCCGCCGGCTGCACCGTGGTGCTCAAGCCCGCCGAGCAGACGCCGTTCTCGGCGCTCGCGCTCGCCGAGCTGGCCGAGCGCGCCGGCATGCCGAAGGGGGTGTTCAACGTCGTCACGGGCGACGCGCCCGCGATCGGCAAGGAGCTGTGCGCCAATCCGAAGGTGCGCAAGCTCTCCTTCACCGGTTCGACCGAGGTCGGGCGCATCCTCATGCGCCAGTCGGCCGACACCGTGAAGAAGCTCTCGCTCGAGCTCGGCGGCAATGCGCCGTTCATCGTCTTCGAGGACGCCGACATCGACGCCGCGGTCGAGGGCGCGATCGCGAGCAAGTACCGCAACGCGGGCCAGACCTGCGTCTGCGCCAACCGCATCTACGTGCACGACAAGGTCTACGACAGCTTCGCGGCCAAGCTGGCCGACAAGGTGAAGGACTTCAAGGTCGGCGCCGGCACCGAGCCCGGCGTGATCATCGGTCCGCTGATCGACGAGCAGGGAATGAAAAAAGTCGAGGAGCACATGGCCGATGCGACCGGCAAGGGCGCCAAGGTGGTGCTGGGCGGCAAGCGCCACAGCCGCGGCGGCCTGTTCTTCGAGCCCACCATCCTCACCGGCGTCACGCAGGCGATGCGCGTGTCGCGCGAGGAGACCTTCGGGCCGGTGGCGCCGCTCTACCGCTTCAAGAGCGACGACGAGGCGATCGCGATGGCGAACGACACCGAGTTCGGCCTCGCCGGGTACTTCTACGCGCGGGATATCGGTCGAGTATTCCGGGCCGCCGAGCAGATGGAGACCGGCATGGTGTGCGTCAACAGCGGCATCCTCTCCACCGAAGTCGCGCCCTTCGGCGGGGTCAAGCAGTCGGGCCTCGGCCGCGAAGGCTCCAGGTACGGCATCGAGGAGTACCTCGAGATCAAGTATCTGCTGATCGGCGGCGTATAAGGGCTGCGCTAGCGCAGCGTGAGCCGCATCGGCAGCATGCCCGAGCGGGTGAAGCCGGCGCGCTCGTAGAGGCGCTGCGCGGCCGCGTTGTCGCCGTCGGTGAGCAGGATCAGGCGCAGCAGGCCGTCCGAGCGGGCGCGCTCGATCGCGTAGGCGAGAAGCCGTGCGCCCAGGCCGCTGCGTCGCGCCTCGGGCCGCACCACGAAATCCTCGAGGTGCCCCGCGGGGCCGCCCTCGGCGGTGCTCGTCGTGCGCAGGATGTTGACCATGCCGAGCACGCGCTCGGCGTCGCGTGCCACATGGATACGGCCGATCGCCGGATTGCCGAGGATGAGGCGCAGAGCGCGTTCCTGCCTGGCGGCGTCCGGGGAGAGCTCGTGCTCCTGCGTGAACAGAATGTGCAGCAGCTCGACCAGCTGGGGCAGGTCCTCGGGCCGCGCCTCTTCGAACGAGATCGTCATTTCACGCAAGGAGCGCCGGGCTTGCGTTCGGGAAGCGCGCTTTCACGCTCGGTGAGCGACTCGAGAAAGGCGACCAGGTCGGCCGCCTCGCCGGCGCCCAGGCGCAAGGGCCTGAGCAGCAGCACCTCGCCGTCGGCGTGCAGCCGGTCGGCGCTCAGCTCCGAGTAGTGGCGCACCACGTCGGCGAGCGTCGCGAGGCTGCCGTTGTGCATGTAGGGCGCGGTGAGCGCAACGTTGCGCAGCGCGGGCACCTTGAACTCGCCGAAATTGCGATGCTCGGCGGCGACATGACGCGTTTTCAGCGACGATTTTTTTTGCCCGTCGTCACTGTATCGGCCCAGCAGATTGAACTCGCTGGCGAGCAGCTTGCGGATTCCCCCGAGCCGGCCCGGGTCTACGCCGCCGCCTGCGACGAAGAACGGCACCCCGGTGTCGTGGAACTCGCCGTTGGAGAACGCCGGCCCGAAATGGCAGGCGCTGCAGTTGCCCCGGCCCACGAAGATGCGCAGGCCGCGCCACGCCGCGGGCGGGTAGCTCTTCATCGCAGCGGCATCGCCGCGCGCCAGCGCGTCGCGAAACTCGTCGAACGGCGTGCGTCCGGTGACGAGCGTTTCCTGGAAGGCCGCGAGCGCCTTGCCGATCGCGGCGAGCAGCGCCTCGTCGGCGGCGGGCAGCGCGCCGAAAGCCTTCGCGAAGCGGCAGGCGAGCTCGGCGTCCGAGCGCACCAGCGCCGCGGCCTGGGCGACGCTGCCGCCCATCTCGCGCGGCTCGAGGATCGGGCGGATGCTCTGCGCCCAGAGCGAGTCGCCCGCGCCGTCCCAGCCGAACCAGCGCCCGTAGCGGACGTTGAGCACGCTCGGGGTGTTGCGCTCGACTTCGGCGAGGCCTGCGGCGCGCGCGCGCGAATCCTGCCAGCCGCGGAACGGCACGTGGCAGGTTGCGCACAGCACCTTGCCCGAGGGCGACAGGCGCGGCTCGAAGAACAGCCGCTCGCCCAGTTCGATCGCCTGCGCGCTGCCCGAGGCGCGGTTCGAGGGATCGGGCGACCAGGGCGCGGGCCAGGGGCCGTGGCGCAGAATCGCGCGCTCTTCTGCCGGGCTGAACTGCGGCACCTGGGTTGCTGCATTCAGGGAGAAAACAACCCCCAGCAAGCCAAGGACAAAGCGGCTCACTCGACGAGCACGCTGTCGGCGAGGCGCTCGGAGCCGAGCTCGAACACGAACTCCCAGCGCCCGGGCATGTGGAACAGCCAGCCTTCGGAGCGGAAGCGGCCCGAACCGAGCGCCGATACGCTCGGCCGGTAGTTCATGCCGTGGCGATGCTCCGGCATGTGCGCGTCCAGATTGATTTCGTTCCGGATTTCCGCCTTTTGCTTCCGGCAAACGGCAAGTTCAAGGGCAAAATGCTCCCCGACCACGATCTTCGATGGCTCCGTGCGGTAGCTGAGCGCGACACGCTCGGTCTCGAGGCGTCTGCCCGACGGCAGCTCGCAGGCCTGCGCGGCGCCACAAAAGCAGATCGCCCCGATCAGCGCGCCAGCATGCCGCTGAAAAGCGTTTCGCCGTTTTTCCAAGCAATCCGTTCCGCGACTTGCGGCGGCAGGTCCGCGAGCCACTGGCGCGACCAGCTCGCATGCTCGCCGATGTAGTGCCAGCGCTCCGGCGTGAAGGAATCGGTGCCGACCAGGAAGCGGTCGGGAAACTCCAGGAACGCGGCGCGCCAGGCGGGCTCGACCTTGCCGCCGCGCGCGTGGTCGGTGCGGAAGGCGAGGTCGCACCACAGGTTGGCGTGCTTGCGCAGCATCTCGCGCACCTTCTCCGGGCGCTCGAAGCCGGCGTGCGCCCACAGGATCCGCGCCCCGGGCCACTGCCGGAACAGGCGCTCGACCGCGTCGGCGTCGGAATGCGCGTGCAGGAAGAGCTTGCGCTCGCGCGCGAGCGCGACCATGCGCCGCGGCACCGGCAGGTCGGCGTCCGCACCGAAGAGGTGGAACTCGCCGATCCCGGCATAGCGGTACTTCGCCAGCCGCTCCTCGAGATAGGGGATCACGCTCTCGTCGCGGAACCAGGTGCCGAGCTCGCCGCGCGAGCGGTAGGGGCGCAGCTCGGGGATCACCAGATCGGGCGCCGCGGCGTAGAGACGCTGCTGGCCCTCGTCGCCCGAGCTCGAGATGAGCGCGCGCTTCAGGCCCGCCTTGCGCAGGATCTCGATCGCCTGCTGCGGCGGCACCGCTTCCCAGGCGTCGTGCGAGTAGTGCAGATGCGCGTCGAAAATGGGCAAATCGCCCGCCCGAGCGCAAAGCGCAACCGCAAAGGCAGCGCAGGCGAAGAGAACGCGCACCGCGCTGCCGGCCGGCTCAGTCTTTTGCGCCCCGGCTCTGCAGCAGGCGCACCATGTCGGTCTTGCCGCGCTCGCGCGCGAGCGAGAGCGCGGTCGTTGCGCCCGTCGCGCGCAGGTTCGGATCGGCGCCTTTCGCGAGCAGCATGCCCGCCACCTCGGTGTCGCCGTTCGCGGCCGCGATCATGAGGGGCGTCATGCCGTCCTTCTGGCGCACGTTCGGGTACTTGCCGTCGTCGAGCAGCTCCTTCACGGCGGCGCGGTCGCGCATCACGGTCGCCGTGATCAGGTCGTTGTAGCGCGTGTAGAGCTCGCGCACGTTGGCCGCGCGCTGGTAGCCGACCGGCTGCACGGGCGCGGGCGCGGCCTGAGCGGGCTTCGCATCGGCCGCCGCAGTCGCGGCCGGCTTTTCCTCGGCAACCGGCGCGGCGGGCTTCTGCGGCATCAGCGCGGCCATCTGCCTGGTGAGCATGTAGCTGGCCATCTCCCTGCCAAAGGCGCGCGCCCGGCTCTCGAGCGCCGGGCGCGCCGCGTCCGCCAGCAGTTCCCAGCCCGAGCGGCCCATGTCGGTATCGATCCCCTTCACGTACGCGCCGAGCTCCGCGTCGCTCACGTCGCGGAAATGGTCGCGCAGCTTGTCGCGGAAGACGCCGCGATACGCGGTCTCGATGCCGCTCACCCTCGACCCGGCCTGCTGCCGCGTTTCGCGCGACACCGGCTGCTTCGCCTTCTGCAGGCCGCTGAATATCGCATCGTTCAGCTCGCGCGCCGCCAGCACGATGTGCGCCACGCCCAGCTCGGTGCTCTTGGTGATGTCATCGAGGGCCGCGATCAGCTTCTGGCGCTCGGCCGAGCCCGCATCCTTTGCGCGCGCCGCCCCGCCCCCCTCCACCGCCGCCAGCTTCTGCACTTCCGGCTGGCGCAGGAACTCGAGGAAGCGCGTCAGCCGGCCGGCGTCGAACGACACCTTCAGGTTCTTCGCCACCTCGCCCGCCATCGCGCCCGGTTCGAAGAGCCGCCGCTCGATCTCGTCGATCGCCGCCGCCGTCTCATCGCTCTTGCCGATCTGCGCTCCCACGTAGCTGCCCGCAGCCGCGCTGCCGCTGATCGCGTGACCCATCGAGCGCAGGTACTGCACGACGCCCGAGGTGGCCACGACTTCGGCGATCAGCTTGTCCGGATCGGTCGGAATCGGCTTCGCCGCCGCTTTCGCCGCATCGGCGACGGTTTTGGGCGCCGCGGCCGCGGGCTTGGCGGCGCCGGGGCCGGCCTTGGCCGCAGCGGCGGGCTTGGCCGGCGCCTTGGCAGCGACCTTGGGCGGCGGCGGATTGAGGAATTCCTCGAGAAAGAAGAACCAGGCGCCGGCGCCGACCGCCGCCAGCACCACCACGCCCACCAGAATCTTGGCCCGTCTGTCGAATTCGAATGCCATGGTCTTCTCCCAGGTCCGGTCCCGCGCTCGGGAATGATACCGGGCGCAGTGCGAGCCGGCCAGCGCGCCGGCCGGCGCCAGGCCGGACTTTCGTCACGCCGGCAGCGAATATTGCGTCCTAATCTGGGACAATTGGCACAGGTCGACCCCATGGCACACCCGCACGCCGCCGCGCTGAAGGAGATGGCGCTCTGCCGCGCGCTCTCGGACGCGGAGATCGACGTGATCGCCGCCATCGCCGAGACGCAGCGCATCGACGCCGGCAAGGACCTGTTCCGCGAGGGCGACCCCGGCGACGGCCTGTTCCTGGTCGTCGCGGGCGAGATCGACGTCGTCAAGCGCGGGCCGGGCGGCGAGCGCTCGCTTGCGCGCCTGGGGGCGGGCGCGATCCTGGGCGAGATCTCGCTGCTCACCAGCGAAGTGCGCTCGGCGACGGGCCGCGCGACCGTCGCGACGCAGGTGCTGCGCCTTCCCGTCGAGCGCTTCCGCGGCCTGCTCGGCGAGGGCTCCATCGCCGCGCTCAAGATGGTCGGCGCGATCGCCGAAGTCCTGGCGCGCCGCCTCGCAGCCATGAACGACAAGGTGCTCGAGCTCGCTGACAATCTCGATTCTGCCGGCAAGGCGCGTTCCGGAATCAAGGAGCAGGAGCTTGCCGAGCTGCACCGTACGATGCAGGTCTGGTCCTTCTAATTTCGTTTGTTGGTCGTCTCCGAGTGCTTCT
>JACOVA010000083.1 GCA_016177575.1 Betaproteobacteria bacterium | reverse complement strand
GATCGCGCGCGGCGAGCATACGCACATCCAGAACCTGAAAACGAAGAAATGGTGAACATGGACCTGTCCAAGGCAAGCTTTTGGGGCTACCAGCGGGAGAACGGGCGCGTCGGCGTGCGCAACCACGTCATCGTGCTGCCGGTGGACGACCTCTCGAACGCGGCCGCGCAGGCGGTCGAGAACAACATCAAGGGCGCGATGGCGATCCCGCACCCCTACGGGCGGCTGCAGTTCGGCGCCGACCTGGAGCTGCACTTCCGCACCTTGATCGGCGCGGGCTCGAATCCCAACGTCGCCGCGGCAGTGGTGATCGGCATCGAGGACCAATGGGCGAAACGCGTCGCCGACGGCATCGCCAAGACCGGCAAGCCGGTCAAGTTCTTCGGCATCGAGGGCTACGGCGACCCGGAGACGGTGAAGCGCGCCTCGCAGGCGGCGAAGGAATTCGTGCAGTGGTCCACCGAGCTGCGGCGCGAAGAGCGCCCGCTCAAGGAGCTGTGGGTCTCGACCAAGTGCGGCGAGTCCGACACCACCTCCGGGATCGGCTCCAACCCCTGCGTCGGCAACGCCTTCGACAAGCTCTACCCGCACGGGGTGACGCTCGTGTTCGGCGAGACCACCGAGCTGACCGGCGGCGAGCATCTGGTCGCCGCTCGCTGCAGAAACGATGAAGTCAGAGCGCGCTTCCAGTTCATGTTCGACCGCTACGCGCAGGTCGTCGACCGGCACAAGACGAGCGACCTGATGGACTCGCAGCCGACCAAGGGCAACATCGCTGGCGGCCTCACCACGATCGAGGAGAAGGCGCTCGGCAACATCCAGAAGATCGGCAGGAAGTGCCTGGTCGACGGCGTGCTCGACAAGGCCGAGACGCCGACCGGCCCGGGGCTGTGGTTCATGGACTCGTCCTCGGCCGCCGCCGAGATGGTCACGCTGTGCGCCGCCGCGGGCTTCGTGGTGCATTTCTTTCCCACCGGGCAGTGCAACGTGATCGGCAACCCGATCCTGCCGGTGATCAAGCTGTGCGCCACCCCGAGAACCGTGCGCCTGATGGCCGACCACGTCGACCTGGATGTCTCGGGCATCACGCGGCGCGAGCTCAACATGGACCAGGCGGGCGACAGGCTGCTCGAGTGCATGTTCCGCACCGCCAACGGCCGGCTCACCGCCGCCGAGGCGCTCGGCCACCGCGAGTTCGTGCTCACGCGGCTCTACGAGAGCGCTTGAGCGAAACGCTCCAGGTCAGCGTCTGGAAGGGGGGCGCAGAAGGCGCCTTGCGCGACTTCGAAGTGCCGCGCCATGCGAGCCAGACGGTGCTCGACGTCGTCACGCACATCCAGCGCGCGCTCGATCCCGCGCTCGCCTACCGCTTCGCCTGCCGCGTCGGCGTGTGCGGCTCGTGCGCGATGACGGTAAACGGCGTCGCGCGTTGGACTTGCCGGACCCATATTGATAAGGCAGTTAGAAATAGGAACGAAATCACGATCGAGCCGTTGCGCAATCTGCCGGTGATCCGCGACCTTGTCACCGACATGCGCGAATTCTTCGACAAGTGGGCGCGAGCGAAGGGAAGCTTCCAGGGCGATCGAAGCCGGCGCGACGATTTTTCCAGAATCCCCTCTGAAGGCGCGAGCAGAAAGCAAATCGATGCCGCGATCGAGTGCATCGGCTGCGGCGTCTGCTACAGCTCGTGCGACGTCGTGTCGTGGAATCCCGATTACCTCGGCCCGGCGGCGCTCAATCGCGCCTGGACCCTGATCAGGGATGAAAGAGACACCGCAAGCATCGAGCGATTGCGCGCGGTCGCGGGCGACGCCGGCTGCCACTCCTGCCACACGCACATGAGCTGCACCGAGCGCTGCCCGAAGGGGATTTCGCCCACGGCAGGCATCGCCGGGTTGAAGAGGGAGGTTTCCCTGGCGCTGCTGAGGGGACAGCTTTGAGCGCCAAGACCCAATCGCTGCTCTGGGTGGCGCAGCGGGCGAGCGCCGCGGTGCTCGCCCTGTGCGTCATCGTTCACCTCGGCACCATGATCTACGCGATCCGCGGCGGCCTGAGCGCGTCCGAGATCCTCTCGCGCACGCAGGGCAGCGTCGGCTGGCTCGCGTTCTATTCGGTGTTCGTCCTGGCCGTGGCGGTGCATGCGCCGATCGGGCTGCGCAGCGTGCTGCTCGAGTGGCTCGGCTGGCGCGGGGCTTCGCGTGACGTCTTTCTCGCCGGCGTGGCGATCGTCCTTGCGGGTCTCGGCATGCGCGCGGTGGTCGGGGTGTTCGCGTGAGCGGCCATAGCGGAACCTGGGCGGCGCTGATGCACCGCATCTCGGGCATCCTGCTCACGCTGTTCCTGCCGGGGCACTTCATCGCGCTCGGCAGCGCGCTCGAGGGCGCGCAGGCGTTCGACGAGTTCCTCGCCTGGACCGAGCGGCCGCTGGTCAAGTTCGCGGAGTGGGGGATCGTGCTGCTGCTCGCCGTGCATCTGGGCGGGGGCTTGCGCGTGCTCGCGCTCGAGTTCCTGCCCTGGCGCGATTGGCATAAGAGCCTCGCCGCCGCGGCGGCCGCGGCCGCGATCGCAGTCGGCCTCGCGTTCGCCCTGGCATTGTAGAATTCACAAAGGAGGGAAATCGTCATGAAAAAACTCGCAAAGCTGGTATTGCTCGCCGCGGCAGCGGCACTCGCAAGCGCGGCTCAGGCGCAGGCCTGGCCGCAGAAGCCGGTCAGGTTCATCGTGCCGTTCGCCCCGGGCGGCGCCACCGACATCTCGGCGCGCCTGCTCGGGCAGAAGCTGCAGGCGACCTGGGGACAGACCGTGGTGATCGAGAACCGCGGCGGCGCCGGCGGCGGCGTAGGAGCGGCGGAAGCGGCGCGCGCGACGCCCGACGGCTACACGCTGTTCTTTCCCTCGGGATCGGTCGTAACCGCCAATCAGCACGTCTACGCCAAGCTCAATTACAACCCCGAAAGGGACTTCGTGCCGGTGACCAACGTGGTGAGCGGCCCGCAGGTGCTGACCGTGCCCGCGGACTCGCCCTACAAGTCGATCAAGGAACTGATCGAGTCGGGCCGCGCGCATCCCGGCAAGCTCAACTTCGGCCACGCCGGCATCGGCTCGCAGACGCATCTGGCGGCGGAGAACTTCGTCCACCAGGCGAAGCTAGACGCGCTCGCGGTGCCGTACAAGGGCGAGGGTCCCGGCCTCGCCGGGCTGGTCGGCGGCGAGACCCATTTCTTCCTCGGCAACGTGGCGGCCTCGATCGGGCACATCAAGGGCGGGCGGCTGCGCGCCCTGGGCGTGACGAGCAAGACCGAGGCGCCGCAGCTGCCCGGGGTACCGCCGATCGCGAACACGGTGCCCGGATTCGAGAACTCGGGCTGGTTCGGCATCGTGGCGCCGCGCGGCACGCCGCAGGCCGTCATCGACAAGGTCTACCAGGACACCAGGAAGGCGCTGCAGAGCCCGGACCTGAAGGAGAAGTTTTTCGCGCAGGGGCTGGCGCCGGTCGGCAACTCGCCCGAGGAGATGGGGCGCGCGATGAAGATGGAAAGCGAGCTCTGGAAGAACGTCGTGCGGGCTCGCAAAATACAGGTGAAGTGAAAGTAGATCTGCAGCAGGTCGAGGAGGCGGCGAAGGAGCTCTACATCCGGGCGCTCAAGCTCCTGCCGCCCGACATCAAGCAGGGGTTCGAAGCGCTCGCCGCCCGCGAGTCGGACGCGGGCGCGAAGCGCGTGCTCGGGACCATGATGAAGAACATCAGCGTCGCCGAGGATACGCACAACCTGCTGTGCCAGGACACCGGCATCCCGATCTACAACGTGCGCATCGGGCGCGGCGTCGAGGTGGACGGCGTGGGGCTGAAGCAAGCGATCCGGCGCGGCTGCGCGCGCTCGACGCGCGAGTACTCGTTCCGCTCCTCGATCGTGCATCCGACCACGCGCGTCAACGAACAGACTTCGACCGGGCGCGGCGTGCCGATCGTCAATTTTGATTTCATGGATGAAGACAATCTCCTCGAGATCGAGATGATTCCGAAAGGCTCCGGCTCGGAGAACAATTCGTGGCTCAAGATGGCGGTTCCGGCCGAGGGCGTGGATGCGATCAGGACCTTCGTCGTCGACTGCGTGCTCGAGGCCGGCGGCAAGACCTGCCCGCCGACCGTCGTCGGCGTCGGGGTCGGCGGCACGGCGGACCTGTGCGTGCACCTCGCCAAGCGCGCGGCGACGCGCGCGCTCGGCTCGCGCTGCGAGGACCCGGAGGGCGCCAGGCTCGAGCAGGCGCTGACGCACGCGGTCAACATGCTCGGCGTCGGGCCGCAGGGGCTGGGCGGGGATTCGACCGCGTTCGCCGTGCACGTCGAGACCGCGGCGACGCACATCACCATGAACCCGGTGGCGGTGAACATGCAGTGCCACTCCGCGCGCCGCGCGCGCGCGATTTTCCGCCCCGGAGGGGTTGAATATGGTTTTTAGAGTTTTGCTTTTACTCTTGATCGCATTCCCCGCTCACGCGGCGGAAGTTGCAGGGATAAGAATCGAAGAAAAAGCACAGGTAGAAAATTCCAGTCTCAGCCTGAACGGCGCGGGCCTGCGCAAGCGGGCGTTTTTCCAGGTGTATGCCATGGGCCTGTACCTGCCCGAGAAGAAAACGGCCGCTGCCGAGGCGATCGGCGCCGCGGGCCCCAAGCGCGTCGCGATCCACATGCTGCGCGACGTCGGCGCCGACCAGTTCAGCGAGGCCCTCATGGACGGCATGCGCGACAACCACAGCGAGGCCGACATGAAGGCGCTCGAGCCGCGCGCCAGGCAGCTCGCGGCGATCATGGCCGAGATGAAGGAGGCGAGAAAGGGCATGCGCATTACGCTCGACTGGCTGCCGGGCAAGGGCACGCAATTGACGGTCGAGGGCAAGCCCTCGGGGGCGCCGATCGCGGGCGAGGACTTCTACCGCGCGCTGCTGCGGATCTGGCTCGGCGAGAACGCGGTGCAGGCTGACCTCAAGAAGGCGCTGCTGGGAGGGTCATGAGCCACTTCGATCTGCAGCCTCCGGTTTCGGAGGACCAAGTAAGAAGGCTTAGAGTAAATGACACCGTCACGCTGAACGGTGCCCTCTACGGCATCCGCGACGCGACGCAGATCCACCTGTTCGACCGCGGGCGCCGGACGCGCTTCGATCTCGCCGGGCACGCCGTGATCCACACCGCGCCCAACGTGAAGAAGGTGGAGCAGAGCGCCGCGCATCCGGCGGGCTACGCCCCGGTCTGCGTCGGCACCACGACCAGCGACCGCATGGAGCGCTTCACCCGGCCGCTGATGGACCAATACGGGGTACGCCTGGTGATCGGCAAGGGCGGGCTGCGCGAGGGGTCTCTGAAGTGCTTCGGCGAGCTCGGCGGTGCCTATCTCGCCATCGTCGGCGGCGCCGCGGCGCTGGAGACGACCTGGGTCGAGGCGATCGAGGACGTGGATCTGGACGACCTGCACCCCGAGTCGCTGTGGAAGTTCCGCGTGCGGGGCTTCGGGCCGCTGGTCGTCGCCATGGACAGCCACGGCGGCAGCCTCTACGCGCAGGTGAAGCGGGCAGCGCAGGAGCGGCGCGCGCACGCGCTCGAGAGCCTGGGCGTGAAGACGGAATAGCATCTCCCTTACCCGTCCTGCTGCTGCAATGGCGTCGCGGTGATGCGCGAGCTCTCCACTGACATTCTGATCCTCGGCTCGGGCGGCGCGGGCCTTTTTGCCGCGCTGCATGCGCACAAAGCCGATGCTTCGCTCTCGATCACGGTGGCGGTGAAGGGCCTGCTCGGCAAGTGCGGCTGCACGCGCATGGTGCAGGGCGGCTACAACGTCGCGCTGGCGAAGGAGGACTCGGTCGAGCGCCATTTCATGGACACGATCGAGGGCGGCAAGTGGCTGCCCGACCAGGAGCTCGCCTGGAAGCTGGTCACGCTCGCGGTGGAAAGAATCCACGAACTGGAGAACGAGCTGGGCTGCTTTTTCGACCGCAACCCGGACGGCACGGTCCACCAGAAGGCGTTCGCCGGGCAGACGTTCGACCGTACCGTGCACAAGGGAGACCTGACCGGCATCGAGATCATCAACCGGCTCGCCGAGCAGGTGTGGGCGAGGAACATCAACCGCCTTGAGGAGCACCGGGCAGTAGAGCTCATGAGGGACACCTCCGGAAAAAGCATTGCCGGGGTCTTGTTCATTGACATGCGAACGGGCGAATACGTCCTGGTGCGCGCGCAGGCGGTGCTGCTCGCGACCGGCGGCGGGCCGACCATGTACCGCTACCACACGCCTTCGGGCGACAAGAGCTGCGACGGCCTGGCGATGGCGCTGCGCGCGGGGCTCCCTCTGCGCGACATGGAGATGTTGCAGTTCCACCCGACCGGATTGCTCGCGGGCGCACACACGCGTATGACCGGCACCGTGCTCGAGGAGGGCCTGCGTGGCTCGGGCGGCTACCTGCTGAACGGCGCCAAGGAGCGCTTCATGCCGAAGTACGACGCCAGGGCCGAGCGCGCGACGCGCGACCTGGTCTCGCGCGCGATGTTCACCGAGATGCGCAGCGGCAATACGAGCCCGAACGGCGGCCTGTACATCTCCATGGCCCACCTCGACCGTGCCCTCGTGATGAAGCAATTCCGTGGCATGGTCGAGCGTTGCGCGGACTGCGGCTTCGACCTGGCCGGCGGGCTGGTCGAGGTCGTGCCCACCGCGCACTACATGATGGGCGGCGTGGAGTTTCGCCCCGACTGCTCGACGGACTTGCGCGGATTGTTCGTCGCCGGCGAGGACGCGGGCGGGGTGCACGGCGCCAACCGCCTGGGCGGCAATGGCGTCGCCAACTCGACCGTCTTCGGCGCGGTTGCGGGCGACACCATGGCCGCATGGGTCAGGAAAGAGGGCTCTTATTCAGATATCGATTTCCCGGCCGTCGAAGAAGCGATCTCCCGTTGTGAAAGGCCTTTCATGAATAAAACCCAAATGCATGGCAGCCTGGAACCGCTGCGCGAGCGACTCTACGGCCTGATGTGGGACAAGGTCGGCATCATGCGCGAAGAGGCCGGCCTGCGCGCGGCACTGACCGAATTGATTTCAATCGAAAAAGAACTGGCTGAAACCGGAATCGCAGGCGACAACCGCACCTTCGATCTCACCTGGCACGACTGGCTGAACCTGAAGAGCCTGATCGCGACCAGCCGCGTGATCGCCACCGCCGCGCTCGCGCGCACCGACTCGCGCGGCGCGCACTATCGCGAGGATTTTCCGCAGCCGGGATTGCTCGACACGTCCAGCTATACGAGCTTGCGGCTCGAAGGTTCCGAGCTGAAGGTCGAAATGAAGCCCGTGGCGTTCACCCGGGTGCGGCCGGGCGAAACGCTGCTCAAGGACGCCGCTTGAGCTAGCCGAGGTGTTTGCGGAAGAACTCGATGGTGCGGCTGCGCGCAAGCCTGGCGGCCTCGGCGTTCCAGGAGCCGCGCTGATCGCAGTTGAAGCCGTGGCCGGCGCCGGCGTAGAAGTGCGCCGTGACTTCCGGGTGCTTGGCCGCGATTTCCTTCGACTGCGCGAGCGTCGGTGACTGGTCGAGCTCGCCGAAGTGGCAAAGGGTCGGGCACTTCGGCTGCTCGCCGATGAAGCCCGGCATGCCGCCGCCGTAATAGGGCACTGCGCAGGCGAGGCTGCGCACGCGCGCCGCCGCGACCCAGGTGACGGTGCCGCCGTAGCAGTAGCCGACCATGCCGACCTTGCCGGCTTTCTTCGCCTCGCCAAGCGCCGCCTCGACGTCGAGCATCGACTGCTTCCAGTCGAGCTTCTGCATGATCGCGACGCCGGCCTGGATCTCGGGCTGCGAGTAGCCGGTATCGTAGTTGCGCTGCGCGCGGTCGAACATCGCCGGCGAGACGGCGCGGTAGCCGTCGGCGGCGAATCCATCCGTTGTCGCCTGGATGTGGCTGTTGACGCCGAAGACCTCCGGGATCACGACCACGCCGCCGCGTGCCTTGCCCGAGGGCTCCGCGACGTAGGCCGCGAGCTTGTGGCCGTCGGACGCCTCGAGTTCGATGAACTTGCCCATGGCTGCTCCTCCTCGTGAAATTTCTGCAGTTAGAATCGTCATTATGAAGAAAAAGCCGGGGGAATTGCTCCAGCTGGCGCGAAACGCGCTCGAGCGGGCAGGCGCCAACCCGGCCATGGCGCAGGCCGCCGCGCGCCACCTGGTGCGCGCCGAGGAGCACGGCCTTCCCAGCCACGGCATGTCGCGCGTGCCTTTCTACTGCGGCTTCCTGCGCAACGGCCGCGCCGACGGCGCGTCGCGACCCACGATGCTCGCCGAGCGCGCGGCGGTGTGCCTGATCGACAACCGCGACGGCCTGCCCTACGAATCGGCCGAGTGGGCGATCGAGGAGGTGCAGGTGAGAGCGCGGCGCAACGGCATCGCGTTCGCGGGCGTCACCAACAGCGCGCACGTGGGCGTGCTCGGCATCCACCTGCTGCCGGTTGCCGAAGCGCGCATGGTGGGCGTCGCCTTCACCAATTCGCCGGCCGCGATCCCGGCCTGGGGCGGCAAGAAGGCGCTGTTCGGCACCGACCCGGTGGCGTTCGCGTTTCCGCGCCGGGACGGCGATCCGCTCGTGGTCGACCTCGCGCTCACCACCGTGGTGCGCGGCAAGATCATGCTGGCGATGCAGAGGGGCGAGAAGATTCCCGAGGGGTGGGCGCTCGATCGCAACGGCAAGCCGACCACGGATGCGAAGGAAGCGATCGCGCACGGCAGCCTGTTTCCGATCGGCGGCGCCAAGGGCGCGATGCTCGCGCTCGCCTTCGAGCTGGTGTGCGCGGCACTGACCGGATCGGCGATCGGCCCCGAGGCCGACTCGTTCTTCTCCGAGCAGGGCAACAGGCCGCGCATCGGCCACGCCTTCCTCGCCATCGATCCGGGCGCGCTGGCCGGGCACGCGCGCTATTTCGAGCGCGTCGAGACCGTGGTCAGCGCGATGCTCGCCGACGAGGGCGTGCGCCTGCCGGGTGCGCGGCGCTTCGCCAGCGAGAAGAAGATGCGCGCCGAAGGCATCGAGGTCGCGGACGAGCTGCTGGCGAAGATCGAGCAGCTGGCGGCATGAGCCCGGCGAATGCGTCCGCGCTCGACGCGTTCAGCGACGCGCTCTGGCTGGAGGACGGCCTGTCGAAGAACACGCTGCAGTCCTACCGCCGCGACCTCGAGCAGCTGGCGGCCTTCCTGAAGAAGACCCCGCTAGAAAAAGCCCGCGAAGAGGACCTTTTCGGATTTCTGGCTTCCAGGAAAGGCAGAACATCCAGCGCCGCGCGCATGCTCTCGAGCCTGAAGCGCTTCTACGGCTGGTGCCTGCGCGAGCGCCGCATCAAGGCCGATCCCACCGTCAAGCTCGATCCGCCGAAGCGCGCGCCGCGCTTCCCGAAAAGCCTTTCGGAGGCCGACGTGCAGGCGCTGCTCGCCGCGCCGCAGGCGGGCACGCCGCTCGGCCTGCGCGACCGCGCCATGCTCGAGGTGATCTACGCTTCGGGACTGCGCGTCTCGGAGCTGGTCGGGCTGAAGCTGTTCGAGGTGAACCTCGAGGCGGGCGTGGTGCGTATCCTCGGCAAGGGCTCGAAGGAGCGCCTGGTGCCGCTCGGCGAGGAGGCGGTGGACTGGGTGCGGAATTATCTGCAGACCGCCAGAAACGGAATACTGAAGAAAAAAAGCTCCGACTTCCTCTTCGTCACTGGCCGCGGCAAGGGCATGACGCGGCAGGCGTTCTGGCACATCGTCCGGCGCTACGGCGCGCGCGCGGTTCCCGGCAAGGCGCTCTCGCCGCACGTCCTGCGCCACGCCTTCGCCACGCACCTCATCAACCACGGCGCCGACCTGCGCGTGGTGCAGATGCTGCTCGGACACTCGGACATCTCGACCACGCAGATCTATACGCACGTGGCACGAGAGCGGCTCAAGCAATTACATGCGAAGCATCATCCACGTGGCTAGCGCTTGCCGCGCTCGATCGAGACGCCGACGAACTTCGCGTTCGGCAGGATGCCGATCTTGGCGGCGCTCACCTTCACCCACGGCGCCCCGAACTCGTCGGTGAGGGCTTTCGCGATGCGGTCGGCGAGTGTCTCCACCAGCCGGAAATGGCCGCTCGCGGCGAGCGCCTTGATGCGCAGCGCGACCTGCTCGTAGTCGATGGTGTCGGCGACGCGGTCGGAGGCGAACACCGCCTCGCCGGGCAGGCCGATGTCGAGGTCGATGGAGACCGTCTGCGGCACGTGGCGCTCGCGCCTGTGGATGCCGATCAGCACCTCGACGCGCAGATCGCGGATCAGGATCGAGTCCATGGGGTGCGGGATTATAGAATCTAGTGGCCATGCAGACCGCGCTCGTCGAAACAGCCGTCATCGCTGCAGCCGCCTACCTGCTCGGCTCGGTCTCGTTCGCCGTGCTGGTGAGCCGGCTGATGGCGTTGCCCGATCCGCGCAGCTACGGCTCCGGGAATCCGGGTGCGACCAACGTGCTGCGCACGGGCAGCAGGACGGCCGCCGCGCTCACGCTTGCCGGCGACGCGGGCAAGGGCGCCCTCGCAGTCGCGCTCGCCTGGCTGTACACGGGCGAGCCGCCGGTGTCCGGGCTGAACGTGCCGGTGGCGGGGGCAATGGCTTTCCTCGGGCACCTGTACCCGGTGTTCCTCGGCTTTCGCGGCGGCAAGGGAGTCGCGACAGCCGCGGGCGTCCTGCTCGCGCTGCACTATCTGCTGGGGCTGGGGACCATCGCCACCTTCGCGATCATCGTGGCGTTCTTCCGCATGGCCTCGCTCGCCTCGATGATCTCCGCGCTGTTCGCCGTGTTCTGGTCGTGGTCGCTGTTCGGCATGGCCCCGCTCACGCCGGCGGTCGCGGCGATGGCGCTGTTAGTTCTCTGGCGCCACCGCGACAATATGCTGCGGATCGCCCGCGGCGTCGAGCCCCGCATCGGAGAGAAAAAGCCATGAAAATCCTGGTGCTGGGCGCAGGCGGGGTCGGCGGATACTTTGGCGGGCGCATCGCGCAGGCGGGTGCAGACGTGACCTTCCAGGTCCGGCCGGCGCGCGCCGAGGCGCTGGCGCGCGACGGGCTGCGCATCTCGAGCAGATTCGGCGATGCGCGCCTGCAGGTCAAAACCGTGACCCAGGACCGGGTCGGGCCCGACTACGCGGTGGTGCTCTTCACCGCGAAGGCCTATGACCTCGCCAACGCCATCGATGCGATCGCGCCGGCGATGGGCGAGCGCGGCATGGTACTGCCGCTGCTCAACGGCATCTCGCATATGCAGCAGCTCGACCGGCGCTTCGGCCGCGCGCGCGTGCTGGGCGGGGTCGCCTACATCGCGGCGATGCTCGCGCCCGACGGCGAGATCCGCCACCTGAACGATTTCCACCGCCTCGTATTCGGGCCGCGCGACCCCGGCCAGGCAGCGCTGTGCGGGCAGCTCGCCGAGACGCTGAAGGGCGTCACCTTCGACTGGCAGCAGCTCGACAACATCGAGCAGGCGATGTGGGACAAGTGGGTGCTGCTCGCGACGCTGGCCGGCATCACCTGCCTGATGCGCGCGCCGGTGGGCGACATCGTCGCCACGGGCGCGGGCGAGAAGCTCACGCTGGCGCTGCTCGGCGAGTGCGCTGCGGTGGCACGGGCCGAAGGGTTTGCGACGCCCGAGGCCGCGCTCGCGAACTACCGCGGCATGCTGACGCAGAAGGGCTCGGCGTTCTCGGCTTCGATGCTGCGCGACATCGAGTCGGGCGGGCGGGCCGAGGGCGACCACATCCTCGGCGCGCTGCTCGCGACCGCGCGCAAGCATGCGCTCGCCGCGCCGGTGCTGGAAACCGCGGCCACCCACCTCGAGGCCTACGCGGCGAGGAAAAACCGCGAAAAGCTCAGCTGATCGCCGCGAGATCCCAGCGCGGCCGCACCGAGAAGGCGGGCCCGCTGGCCGATGTCTTGCCGGCGGCGATGCGCAGCGCCGCGGCGAACGCGATCATGGCGCCGTTGTCGGTGCACAGCTCGGGCTCGGGGTAGAAGACGTCGAAGCCCCGCTGCCGCGCCGCCCCGTCGAGCGCGCCCCGCAGCTGCCGGTTGGCGCCGACCCCGCCGGCGACGACGAGCCGGGTGAGCGCGGTTTTCTCCATCGCCAGAGCGCTTTTCGCCACCAGAACGTCGACCACCGCGTCGACGAAGGCACGCGCAAGGTCGGCGTGCGCCAGCTCGCCCTCTTTGCTGGTGAGCGCGCGCACCGCGGTCTTGAGGCCGGAGAAGCTGAACTCGAGATCGCCGCTGGCGATCATCGGCCGCGGCAGCCGGTAGCGGCCCGGCTTGCCCGACTCGGCGAGGCGCGAAAGCGCGGGGCCACCCGGATATCCCAGCCCGAGCAGCTTCGCGGTCTTGTCGAAAGCCTCGCCCGCGGCGTCGTCCTGGGTCTCGCCCAGGAGCTGGTAGCGCCCGACCTCCTGCACGCGCATCAGCTGGGTATGCCCGCCGGAGACAAGCAGCGCGACGAACGGGAACCGCGGCGCGCGGGCCGAAAGCAGGGGCGAAAGCAGATGGCCCTCGAGATGGTGGATTCCGGTTGCGGGCAGTCCGAGCGCGAGCGCAAGCCCGCGCGCGAAAGCGGCGCCCGCGAGCAGCGCGCCGGCAAGCCCGGGTCCTTCCGTGTACGCGATGCAACCGAGGTCCGCGGTTGTTCTGTTCGAAATTTCGAGAACCCGACGCGTGAGCGCCACCATCCTGCGCAGGTGGTCGCGCGAGGCCAGCTCGGGCACCACGCCGCCGTAGGCCTCGTGCATGGCGGTCTGGGAGTGCACTGCGTGGGCGAGCAGGCGGCCGGCCCCGCCGTCGTAAAGGGCAACGCCGGTTTCGTCGCAGGAAGTCTCCAGGCCGAGGATGAGCATGGGCAGGGAAAACGGGGATTCTGATACAATTCAGCCCTTTCCGATATTTCCGGAGACTGGATGCCGACCGTACGCGTCAAGGAAAACGAGCCTTTCGAGGTGGCGATGCGCCGCTTCAAGCGCACCGTCGAGAAGACGGGCCTGCTGACCGAGCTGCGCGCGCGCGAGTACTACGAGAAGCCGACCACCGAGAGAAAGCGCAAGCTTGCCGCTGCGGTCAAGCGCCATCACAAGCGCCTGCGCAGCCAGATGTTGCCGCAAAAGCTGTACTGACCCTAAAGCATAAAATCCAGGAAGACATGAAGGCCGCGATGCGCGCCAGGGACAGCGCGCGCCTGTCCGCGGTGCGCCTGCTGCTGGCGGCGATGAAGCAGAAGGAAGTCGACGAGCGGGTCCAGCTCACCGACGCCCATGTCCTCGGCATCATCGAGAAGATGATCAAGCAGCGGCGCGAGTCGATCGCCCAGTTCGAGAAGGCCGGCCGCAACGACCTCGCCGACGCGGAGAAATTCGAGCTCGGGGTGCTCGGCGCCTACCTGCCGCAGCAGCTCTCGGACGCCGAGGTGGCGCAGGCCGTGGCCGCCGCGATTGCGCAGACCGGCGCCGCCGGCGCCAAGGACATGGGCAAAGTAATGGCCGCGCTCAAGGCCAAGCTCGCCGGCCGGGCGGACATGGGGAAGGTTTCAGCGCTGGTGAAGTCGAAACTGAACGTCTGAAGTTCTAGAATCGGGGATCCGTCCGTGATCCCCGAATCGTTCAAGCAGGACCTGCTCAACCGCGTCGACATCGTCGAGGTGGTGTCGCGCTACGTGCAGCTCAAGAAGGGCGGCGCGAACTACCTCGGCCTGTGCCCGTTCCACAACGAGAAGACGCCCTCGTTCACGGTGAGCCCGGCCAAGCAGTTCTACCACTGCTTCGGCTGCGGCGCGCACGGCAACGCGATCGGATTCATGATGTCCTACGGCGGGCTCGGCTACGTCGACTCGATCAAGGAGCTCGCCTCCTCGGTGGGCATGCAGGTGCCGGAGTGGCAGCCGCGCACGCCGCAGGAGGCCGAGCGGCGGGAGCGCCAGACCGACCTCGTCTCGGTGCTGGAGGCGGCGATGGCTTTCTACCGCGCCGAGCTGAAGAAGTCGCCGCGCGCGATCGAGTATCTGAAGGGGCGTGGCCTCAGCGGCGAGATCGCCGCGCGCTTCCGCATCGGCTACGCGCCCGAGGACTGGCAGAGCCTGCGCGCGCCGTTCCCGGACTACGAGCACCAGTCATTGGTAGAGGCGGGCCTGGTGGTCGAGAACGAAGGCAAGCGCTACGACCGGTTCCGCGACCGCATCATGTTCCCGATCTTCAACGCGCGCGGCGCGGTGGTCGGCTTCGGCGGGCGGCTGATCGGAGAGTCGGACAAGTCCGACTCAGCGGCCCAGGCGGGCCCAAAGTACCTGAATTCGCCCGAAACGCCGGTGTTCGAGAAGGGCCGCGAAGTCTACGGCCTGGTGCAGGCGCGCGACGCGATCCGCGCCGCCGGGCGCGCGCTCGTGGTCGAGGGCTACATGGACGTGGTGGCGCTCGCGCAGTTCGGCGTCGGCTACTCGGTCGCCACGCTCGGCACTGCGACCACGCCGGTGCACGTCGCCAAGCTGCTGCGCCTCGCCGACGAGCTCGTGTTCTCCTTCGACGGCGACGCCGCCGGGCGCAAGGCCGCATGGCGCGCGCTCGAGGTGAGCCTGCCGCTCGCGACCGACGCCAAGCCGATCCGCTTCCTGTTCCTGCCCGAGGACGACGACCCGGACAGCTACATCCGCAACCGGGGCCGCGAAGCGTTCGAGCGCCTGGTGCGCGAAGCGCCGACGCTGTCGGGCTTTCTGCTCTCCGAGCTGCGCGCCGGGGCCGATCTTTCGAGCGCCGAGGGTCGCTCGAAATATCTGGTCGCCGCCAAGCCCCACCTGCACAAGCTGACCGCGCCTGCGCTGCGGCTGCAGCTGCTGAAGGAGATTGCGGATGCGGCGCGCGTCTCACAGGAGGAAGCGCGCCAGCTGCTGGAGGTGAAGGACGCGCCGGCCTTTGCGCGCCCCGCGCCCGCGCGAGCGCAGCAGCGCGCGCCCGTGTCGCACGAGTGGAACCTGCTCGCCTGCGTCGCGGCCTATCCGCGGCTCGCCGCCGAGCTCGACCTGGCATCGATCGACGCGCGCACCCCGGAGGGGCGCGCGCTCACCGAGATCGCGCACTGGTGCCGCAGCGTTCCGGACATCGGCAGGAGCGCCGATGCGATGCTGATCGAGCGCTTCCAGGACCAGCCCGGCGGCGAGCTGGTGTTCAGCGCCCAGGCGTACTCGATCCAGCTCAAGCTCACCGAGGCCGAGGCGCGCGAGCAGCTCAGGCAGCGCATGTGGAAGCTCGATATCGAGAGCAAGAACCGCGTCATCGAGGAGCTGCGCAAGCGGCTCGAGCAGGGCGCGCTGACCAAGGACGAGCACGTGCGCTACGGCAGGATGATCGCGGAGGTGAAGCAGCTCGAGCAAAAATTGATGGCCGACGGCCGCGGCCCCACCTAGATAGGGTAAAATCCCGCACTTTTTTCCGCGCCCCGGTATCTAAGGGGCATCCGCGAGGCAAGATGGCGAGACCCAAGCGCAAACCGAAGCCGAGCCGAACCCGCCAGAAGAAGAAAAAAGCGCACAAAATCAAGAATCTGAAGAAGAAACTGCGGCCGCGCGCGCGGCCGGCTGCGAGCAAACCGCTGCGCCGGGCGCTGGCGAAGAAGGCCGCCGCCGCCAGGGCGGCGGGCGCCAGACCCGCGGCCAAGGGCGACGACAGGAAAAAGAGCAAGGCGACCATCAAGAGCGCCAAGCAGGCGCTCGAGCTGCTCGAGGCGAACGTCGCCGCGGCGAAATCGAAGGGCCGCGGCAGGCCGGGCCGCAAGGGCAAGAAGGATGCGTGGCTGATCCCGCCCGAGCTGCCGAAGGAAGACGCCGAGACGCGCCGCACGCGCCTGAAGAACCTGATCAAGCTCGGCAAGGACCGCGGCTTCCTGACCTACTCCGAGATCAACGACCACCTGCCCGACGACCTGGTCGATGCCGAGCAGATCGAGGCGATCATCTCGACCTTCGGCGACATGGGCATCCAGGTCTACGACCAGGCGCCCGACCAGGAACAGCTGCTCATCAGCCCGGACCAGCCGGCCGCCACGCCGACCGACGACGACGTCGAGGAGCAGGCCGAGGCCGCGCTCTCGACGGTGGACTCCGAGTTCGGCCGCACCACCGACCCGGTGCGCATGTACATGCGCGAGATGGGCTCGGTGGAGCTCCTCACGCGCGAGGGCGAGATCGAGATCGCCAAGAGGATCGAAGAGGGCCTGCGCCACATGATCCAGGCGATCAGCGCCTGCCCGACTACGGTGCAGGAGATCCTCGGTCTGGCCGACAAGGTGGAGAAGGACGAGATGCGCATCGACGAGGTCGTCGACGGCCTGATCGATCCGAACGCCAAGGACAGCTTCGACCCGAAGAAAGCCGAGGCGAGCGAAGAGGAGGAGGAAGAGCAGATCGAGGAGGAGGAGGGCGCGAGCGAGGAGGAGGAGACCGCGGCGCAGAATGCGAGCCTGCTCAAGCTGCGCGGCGAGGCGCTGGAGAAGCTCGCGCGCATCCGGCGCCTGTACGAGAAGATGAAGCGCGTGCTGGAGAACAAGGGCTCGCGCGACAAGGATTACCTGCGCGTGCGCGACCACATCGGCACCGAGCTGATGATGATCCGCTTCACCGCGCGCACCGTGGAGCGCCTGTGCGACAGCGTGCGCAGCCTGGTCGAGGAGATCCGGTCGCATGAGCGCGAGATCCAGGACATCTGCGTCAACAAGGCGCAGATGCCGCGCCAGCACTTCATCAAGGTCTACGCCGGCGCCGAAGGCTCCAAGCGCTGGCTGACCGCCGAGATCAACGCCGGCAACCCGTGGAGCGAAGCGCTCGTGCGCCTCGAGCCCTCGGTGCTCGAGCTGCTCGGCAAGATCCAGGCGGTGCAGCACAAGATCGGCATCCCGATCAGGGACCTGAAGGAGATCAACAAGCAGATGTCCACGGGCGAGGCGAAGGCGCGGCGCGCCAAGCGCGAGATGACCGAGGCCAACCTGCGGCTGGTGATCTCGATCGCCAAGAAGTACACCAACCGCGGCCTGCAGTTCCTCGACCTGATCCAGGAGGGCAACATCGGCCTGATGAAGGCGGTCGACAAGTTCGAGTACCGGCGCGGCTACAAGTTCTCGACCTACGCCACCTGGTGGATCCGCCAGGCGATCACGCGCTCGATCGCCGACCAGGCGCGCACCATCCGCCTCCCGGTGCACATGATCGAGACCATCAACAAGATGAACCGCATCTCGCGCCAGATCCTGCAGGAGACCGGCCAGGAGCCGGATCCCGCGCTGCTCGCCGAGAAGATGGAAATGCCGGAAGAAAAGATCCGCAAGATCCTCAAGATCTCGAAGGAACCGATCTCGATGGAAACACCGATCGGCGACGACGACGATTCGCATCTGGGCGATTTCATCGAGGACCAGTCGACCATTGCGCCGAACGACGCCGCGGTGTTTGCGAGCCTGCGCGGCGTGACGAAAGACGTGCTCGACACGCT
>JACOVA010000005.1 GCA_016177575.1 Betaproteobacteria bacterium | reverse complement strand
CTGTACTACATCGGCGGCATCATCAAGCACGCCAAGGCGCTCAACGCCATCACCAATCCGGGCACCAACTCCTACAAGCGCCTGGTGCCGGGGTTCGAGGCGCCGATCAATCTCGCCTACTCGGCGAAGAACCGCTCGGCGGCCTGCCGCATCCCGTACGTTTCGAGCCCGAAGGCGCGCCGCGTGGAAGTGCGCTTCCCGGATCCGACCACCAACCCGTATCTCGCCTTCGCCGCGATGCTGATGGCGGGGCTGGACGGGGTGCAGAACAAGATCCATCCGGGCGACCCGATCGACAAGGACATGTACCACCTGCCGCCGGAGGAAGCCGCCAAGGTGCCGCACGTGTGCGCTTCGCTCGAGCAGGCGCTCGATTGCCTGCGCGACGACCATGCCTTCCTCACCAAGGGCGGCGTGTTCGACGAGGACGTGCTCGAGGCCTACATCGCGCTCAAGGAGGACGAGCTGACGCGCTTTCGCATGACGACCCACCCGGTCGAATTCGAGATGTACTACAGCTCGTAGGGGCCGCGCGCTCTCGGGCGTTAAGCAAAGGACGGGCTCGGGCCCGTCCTTTTCTTTTTCGGCTGCGTTTGTAAAAACCCACGGTGTGACCTAGACTTAGCGGGTTCATTTCAGGCGTCTTCTTGTACATGCAACGAATTGGTGCATTGCTCGTGCTGGCGCTCGGCTTCGCGGTCGGGCCGGCACGCGCGCAGACCCAGGTGGAAACGATCTGGAGCTGCAAGGACGCGAGCGGGCGCACCCATGTCACCAACCTCAAGGAGGACACGGTCGGCAAGGACTGCCGCATCGTCCAGCAGCAGCGCGTGACCGTGGTGCCGGCGACCAAGCCGGCCGCCCGGTCGCCGGCCGGATTCCCGAAGGAATCGGCCTCCGACCGCGCGGCGTCGAAAGTCAAGCAGCGCGAGACGCTCGAGCGGGAGCTGCGCCAGGAGCAGGCGATGCTCGCCGACGCCAGGCGCAAGCTCTCCGAGCAGGAGGCGGTGCGCAGCGGCGACGAGAAGAACTACGCGCGGGTGCTCGAGAGGCTGCGGCCGTACAAGGACGCGGTCGAAGTCCACGAAAAAAACGTCGAAGCCCTCAGGCGCGAGCTCGGCAATCTTTCGCGCTGAGGCGCAGCCGAGCCAAAAGACGGCGGCGCCGATCTCGCACATGGCCGCCGCGTACGCCGGGCTGGAGCTCCTCGCCACCGCCGTGGTCGTGCTCGACAGGGACTTCGTGGTTCGCTACGCCAATCCGGCGGCGCAGGGCCTGCTCGGCGCGGGCGCCAGGTCCCTGGTCGGCCAGCCTTTGCCGGCGCTTTTTGCCGACGGCGCCGCGCTCGAGGCGACGCTGGCCGAGGCGCTGGCGGTGCACTGGAGCTACCGGGCGCAGACGGTGAGCTACGAGCGCGCCGGGCGCGAGCCGCTGCCGCTCGCCTGCGTGGTCACGCCGATCGAGATCCCGCACACGCCTCTGCTGGCGGAGCTGCGGCCGATCCAGGAGCAGCTGCGCCTGGAGCGCGAGGAGCGGCTGCACGACCAGCAGGAAGCGAGCCGCGAGCTGATCCGCAACCTGGCGCACGAGATCAAGAACCCGCTCGGCGGGCTGCGCGGCTCGGCGCAGCTGCTCGAGCGCGAGCTCGACCGGCCCGAGCTGCGCGAGTACACCCAGGTCATCATCAAGGAGGCCGACCGCCTGCAGGTGCTGCTCGACCGGCTGCTGACCCCGCGCCGCACGGTGCAGCTCGCCCAGGTGAACATCCACGAGGTGCTGGAGCGGGTGCGCAGCCTGGTGCTGGCCGAATTCCCGCAGGGGGTCTCCTGCCTGCGCAACTACGACCCCAGCGTGCCGGACCTGATGGGCGACATCGAGCAGCTGATCCAGGCGGTCCTCAACGTGGTGCGCAACGCCGCCCAGGCGCTGCTGTCCGGGGCGAACCGCGGCGCCGGGGGGGTGATCGTGCTGCGCACCCGTGCGGCGCGCCAGGTGACCATCGCGCGCCGCCGGCACAAGCTGGCACTGGAATTGCAAGTGATCGATGACGGGCCCGGTGTGCCCGAGGAGATCCGCGACCGCGTCTTCAATCCGCTCGTTTCGGGGCGGGAGGGCGGCAGCGGCCTCGGGCTGGCGCTCGTGCAGACTTACGTGCAGAACCACGGCGGCGTGGTCGAGCTCGACAGCCGCCCGGGAAGAACCGTATTCACACTTTTGCTGCCATTGGCATGAAACCGGTCTGGATCGTCGACGACGACCGCTCGATTCGCTGGGTGTTCGAAAAGGCGCTCAGCCGCGAGGGCATTTCGTACAGCTCCTTCGCCTCGGCGCGCGAGGCGCTCGCTGCGCTCGCCGGCGGCGCGCCGCAGGTGCTCGTCTCCGACATCCGCATGCCGGGTGCCTCCGGCATCGAGCTGCTGCAGGAGGTGAAGCAGAAGCACCCGGCAGTGCCGGTGATCGTGATGACCGCCTACTCGGACCTGGAGTCCGCGGTGGCCGCGTTCCAGGGCGGCGCCTACGAATATCTGCCGAAGCCCTTCGACGTCGACCAGGCGGTCGAGCTGATCCGCCGCGCGCTCGACGAGAGCGAGCGCGAGCAGGCCGCGCTCGAGCCCGCGGCCGGGACGCCCGAGATCCTCGGCCAGGCGCAGGCGATGCAGGAGGTCTTCCGCGCCATCGGGCGGCTGTCGCAATCGAGCGCGACCGTGCTGATCACCGGCGAATCCGGCACGGGAAAGGAGCTGGTCGCGCGCGCGCTGCACCGTCACAGCACGCGCGCCTCGCGGCCCTTCGTGGCGATCAACACCGCGGCGATGCCGAAGGACCTGCTCGAGTCGGAGCTCTTCGGCCACGAGCGCGGCGCGTTCACCGGCGCGCAGGCGCTGCGCCGCGGCCGCTTCGAGCAGGCCGAGGGCGGCACGCTGTTCCTGGATGAGATCGGCGACATGCCCGCTGAGCTGCAGACGCGCCTGCTGCGCGTGCTCTCCGACGGCACCTTCTACCGCGTCGGCGGTCACCAGCAGCTGAAGGCAAACGTGCGCGTGATCGCCGCCACGCATCAGGACCTGGAAGCGCGCGTGCGCGAGGGCGGCTTCCGCGAGGATCTCTATCACCGCCTCAACGTCATCCGGGTGCGCATCCCGTCGTTGCGCGAGCGGCGCGAGGACATTGCGCTCCTCGCACGCCATTTCCTCGCTCGCAGCGCGAAGGAGCTCGGCGTCGATTCCAAGCGCCTGTCCGACGAAGTGCTTGCTCACCTCGCGCGCATGGATTTTCCCGGCAACGTGCGCCAGCTCGAGAACCTGTGCCACTGGCTGACGGTGATGGCCCCCGGGCAGGCGATCGGGATCGGCGACCTGCCGGCCGAATTCCGCACCGAGCCGGCGGCAGCGGGTTCGGCGCCGGCCACCGACTGGATCGCCGCGCTCGAGCAGGAAGTCGAACGCCGGCTGGCGCGCGGCGAGACCGGGGTGCTCGATCAGCTCGCGCGCCAGTTCGAGCGCTCGCTCATCTCCAGGGCGCTCGCCCGCACCGGCGGGCGCCGCATCGAGGCGGCGAACCTGCTCGGCATGGGGCGCAACACCATCACGCGCAAGATCCAGGAGCTCGGCATCGGCGAGGCCGACGACTGAGGGGAACGGACTTCTTCATGGGCGCCGAGTGCTTCGGCCGATGCGGGCGTTGAACCGCACCAGGGACGCAGCGCGTTTGTCCTCGTGGGTCTGCTCCCTGATGAAGCTGGATACGTCCAAGGCGAGCTTGAGCGCAACGACGAGTGCCAGCGACCAGCCGGCGGCTTCGGGCACTTCGCGTATGCTGATCGCCACGCCAAAGACGATCCACATGAGCATGTTGAACAGACCGAGCTTCGCCAAACGCGGGAGAAACAGGTCCCACACCTTCCACGGAGCTTGGGTGACGAGGACGAGCGTGTACGACGCTGGCGGCTCCGGCCTTTTCGTCGACCGCAGGGTTGCCGCGACCTCGAATGCGTAGGTCCCCGCCAGCAGTACCATCGCGGCACCGAGCGAAAGGTCCCGCCGCGCCAGTCTTGCGACGCCGTCGATCACATCCAGAGGATTCCATGAACCCCCAGCTGGGGTGCCGCTGGCGTCCAACCTGCTCAGGAGCTCGGCGACCACGGGTGCCCCTATCCAACCTCCCGCGATCAGGTACGTAAACGTAGCCATGAGGAAGCCGAGCACCATGCACCCCAGGATGAAGGCTCCGGCCGTGAGGAAAGCCGGCAGGGATTTCGATTCCGAGGGATCCGGAAGCAGGTCGAGGCGGGGAAGCGCGACGATCAAGACGAGGACGACGTAGATGACCAGCGTCTCGAACCAGAACATGTACACCAGCGGCACGACGTCCCAGCCTGCGACCAGTACACCGGCGACGGGCAGCGTCTCCTTCGTTGCGAGCGCGTATATGCCCGGGATTTTCCACCACGATTTCGCGTGCCCGCTCTGTTCTTCGCGGGGCAAGCCGGCCTTCATTTCCCCTCCGCGTCTCTCCCGGATGCGTCGGGCAGCGAGTGGCGGCTGAACCGGGCTAAGCAGCCTTGCGCCGGTTGGCCTCCAGCCGAGAATCGACCAGCGCGACCACTTCGTCCACGGCGTCGCAGCGCATGCCCTTCTGCGCCGCCACCGCCTGCACCAGGCGGTCGACGCGCTCGATGTAGGGCGCGCCGCCGAACAGGGCGCGCGCCGCCGAGGACGGCCCGGTGAGGCCCTGCGCCGCCGCGGCATACTTCTCGAAGGGCACCAGGTCCTTCTCGTCGGCGCCGAGGGACTTGCACAGCTTGACCACCCAGTCGTAGACCGTGCGCGAGGCCGCGAGGTCGGAATGCACGGTCTCCCTGATCGGCCGCATCCCCTCCCGGGTGATGCAGCGGTAGTTGCCCGCCATCAGCATGGCCCATTTCGCGAGCGGCACGAACACCGAGTCGTGCACCTTGAGCTTGACCGGCAATTCGATCCTGCCCGCGCCGGTGTCGAAGCGCGCTGCCTCGATGTCGGCTTCCAGCCGGCGCAGGATCGCGGTGTGCGCCCCGGACTCGAAGCGCGCCGACTTGAAGTTGGTCGGCAATCTCACCTGCAGAACGTTCACCTTCTCCTCGGGCGGGCGCGAGGCCTGCGGATCCGGGCTGCACAACGTCATCAGCGCGGGCTCGAAGCTGTCCCAAACCGCAGGATCCGTATAGCAGGGCCTGCACGCATCGACCGCGATTCCGGGAATGCGCGCGAGGTAGGGCAGCGGCGGCATGTTCATGATCGACATGCAGGGGACTCTGGACCTGGCCACCGCATCGAGCAGCTCGCGCACCCCCGGCGAGCGGTATTGGGGCTCCTGCATCGCCAGCGCCACCAGATCGTAGTCGGCGGGCTTGACCGCCCCCGGCCCGTCGGCGGAGAGCTTTCCCGGCAGCTTGCGGGAGTCGAGCTCGACCAGCCCGTCCCTGCCCTTGACGGGCATGCGCACGCGCGCACCCTCCCTGTTGATCAGCTCGGCCTCCGCCGGCAGGCAGACCAGCTTCACCGAGTGCCCGGCGAGCTGCAGCTTGATCGCCAGCAGCGAGCCATAGGAAGCACCGAAGATCAGAATTTTGTAGGGCGCGGCCATGCTCTATCCCACATTGTGAAATTTAGCCCCGCGGGTCGGGATCGGGAGCGTACTCCACTCGACAGACTAATTCATGTTGCGGCGCCACATTTCAGTGCATAGAATGCTGCGATGCACAGGTCTACCCCACTGCCGCAAGGCATCTCGATCTCGGCGCGCATCACGTCCGAATTCGCGCAGGTGCTCACTCCGGAGGCGCTCGAGTTCGTCGCCCGGTTGCACCGGCGGTTCGAGCCCCGCCGCCAGGAGCTGCTGGCGCACCGCGCCGCGCGGCAAAGGCAGTTCGACACGGGGGTTTTCCCCGACTTCCTCGCCGACACGAGCAAGATCAGGGAATCCGACTGGCGCATCGCGCCGCAACCCGCCGACCTGCTCGACCGGCGCGTCGAAATCACCGGCCCGACCGATCGCAAGATGGTGATCAACGCGCTGAACAGCGGCGCCTCGACTTTCATGGCCGATTTCGAGGACGCGAACTGCCCGACCTGGTTCAACATGATCGACGGCCAGGTCAACCTGCGCGACGCGGTGCGACGCGCCATCACCCTCGAGCAGGGCGGCAAGAGCTACCGGCTGAACGAGCGCACCGCGGTGCTGATTCCGCGTCCGCGCGGCTGGCACCTGGACGAAAAGCACTTCACGGTGGACGGCAAGCCGGTGTCCGGCAGCCTGTTCGATTTCGGCTTGTACTTCTTCCACAACGCAAAAGAGCTGCTGGCGCGCGGTTCCGGGCCTTATTTCTACCTGGCGAAATTGGAGTCGCACCTGGAGGCGCGCCTGTGGAACGAAGTTTTTGCTTTTTCCCAGAGCGCGCTCGACATCCCCCGGGGCAGCATCAAGGCCACCGCCCTGATCGAGACCGTGGTCGCCGCGTTCGAGATGGACGAGATCCTGTGGGAATTGAAGGAGCATTCCTCCGGACTCAACATCGGCCGCTGGGACTACATCTTTTCCTGCATCAAGAAATTCCGCTCGCACGAGGATTTCTGCCTCGCCGACCGCTCGCAGGTGACGATGACCGCGCCGTTCATGCGCGCCTACGCGCTGCTGCTGGTCAAGACCTGCCACCGGCGCGGCGCGCCGGCGATGGGCGGCATGGCGGCGCAGATCCCGATCAAGAACGATCCGCAGGCCAACGACGCGGCGCTGGAAAAAGTGCGCCAGGACAAGCTGCGCGAGGTGAACGACGGCTGCGACGGCACCTGGGTGGCGCACCCCGGCCTGGTGCCGGTGGCGAAGGAAGTGTTCGACGCGCACATGCCGCGGCCGAACCAGTACGACCGGCAGCGCCCGGACGTGAGCGTGACGGCGCAAGACCTGCTCAGCTTCCAGCCCGAGCAGCCGATCACCGAGGCGGGCTTGCGCAACAACATCTCGGTGGGGATCCAGTACCTGGGCGCCTGGCTGGCGGGCAACGGCTGCGTGCCGGTCTTCAACCTGATGGAGGACGCCGCCACCGCCGAGATCTCGCGCTCGCAGATCTGGCAGTGGATCCGCTCGCCGAAAGGCGTGCTCGATGATGGCCGCAAAGTGACGGCCGAATTGTTCAAGAAGTTGCTTTTGCAAGAGCTTGGGAAGGTTAAGGCGGGCGGCGGCGAAGGTCGCTACGACGACGGCGCAAAGCTCTTCGAGCGCATCACCGCCGGCGAATACGTGGAATTCCTGACGCTGCCTGCTTATCAGCTGATCGACTAGGCGCCCATGATCGATCTCTATATGTGGGGCACCAGCAACGGGCTGCGCGCGTCGGTCGCGCTCGCCGAGTCGGGCCTGGAGCACAAGATCCACAAAGTGGACCTCAGCAAGGGCGAGCAGAAGAAGCCGGAGTACCTGAAGATCAATCCGGCGGGGCAGATTCCCGCCATGACAGACAGCGATGGGCCGGGCGGCAAGCCGATCACCTTGGCGCAATCCGGCGCGATCCTGCTCTACGCCGCGGAGAAATGCGGCAAGTTTCTGCCGCAGGACGCGGCGACCCGGGCAGTAGCGCTGCAGTGGCTGATGCAGGCTTGCAGCGATGTGGCGGGCACCAGCGGCACGATCTTCGCGCTGGAGAACGTGGCGCCGGAGATGAGTCCTGCCGACGTGGATTTCTTCAAGGCGCGGCTGGCCAACTTCTTCCGCATCGCCGACGCCAGGCTCGCCGGGCGCGATTTTCTTGCCGGGGAGATTTCGCTGGCCGATCTTGCTCTCTATCCGGTGGTGGCGCAGCGCAAGGCGCTCGCCGAAGGGCTGCCGAATCTGGCAGCATGGCGCGAGCGCATGGCGGCGCGCCCCGGCGTGCAGAAAGGAATGTCGGCTTAGGTAATCTCTGCGACCACCGGAGCGTGGTCCGAGGGCCGCTCGAGTGAGCGCGGCGCCTTGTCAATGCTGCAGGCGATGCAGCGCGCGGCGAGCGCCGGCGAGACCAGAATCTGGTCGATGCGCAGCCCGGCATTGCGGCGAAACGCCATCATCCGGTAGTCCCACCAGGAGAAAACCTTCTCCGGCTGCTCGAACAGGCGAAACGCGTCCTTCAGCCCGAGCGCCGTGAGCGCGCGCCAGGCCGCGCGCTCGGGCTCCGAAACATGGATCTGGCCTTCCCAGGCCTTGGGATCGTGCACGTCGCGATCCTCGGGCGCGACGTTGAAGTCGCCTGCGACCGCGAGCAGCGGGTGGCGCTCCAGCTCGCCCTTCAGATACTCCCTGAGCGCGCCGTACCAGCGGAGCTTGTAGTCGTATTTCTCCGAGCCGACCGCCTGGCCGTTGGGGCAGTAGACGCAGACCACCCGAACCTCCGCGGCCGTTGCCGCAATGACGCGCTTCTGCTCGTCAGGAAAATCTGCCATGCCGATGCTCACCTCGGCCATCGGCTGGCGCGAGAGGATCGCCACGCCGTTGTAGGTCCGCTGTCCGCTGACGGCCGCGGTGTAGCCCGCGGCCTCGAGCTCGGCGCGTGGAAACTTCGCTTCCTCGGCTTTCAGCTCCTGCAGGCAGACGACATCGGGCGCGGCCGCGGCGAGCCAGCCGAGCAGCTGCGGCAGGCGCACCTTGATCGAATTGACGTTCCACGTCGCAAGCTTCATCTTGCGACGGCGGGATTACTTGCGCTCTGGGGGAGTGCCGTAAGGTCCGGGCTTGGGCTCCGGACCCTTGAGCCCGCTCGGATCGTAGATTCCGGGCTTGGGCTCCGGTCCCTTGAGCCCGCTCGGGTCGTAGGGCCCGGGCGGCTGCGCCGGCGCGGCGGGCGCGGCCGGGGCGGCCGGCTCGGCGACCGGCGGTGGCTCGTAGCCCTCCGGCAGCGGCGGCGCCGCCTGCGAGCGCGGCGCGAACACGCCGACAGCAGGATAGCCCGCGGAATCGAGCAACGCGTCGTAGCGGACCTGGTCGAAGCCGCTCTGCGCCGATCGTCCCACGACCAGGACCGGCACGGTGTCGGAGCCGGCCGTCTGCTTCAGCTCCTCCAGCGTCTCGACGTTCCAGACCTGTACTTCCTTGAACGGCACGCCGCGCTTGTTGAGCGCCTCGCGCGCCATGGCGCAGAACTCCTTGCACACCGGCGAGGTGTAGAGCGTGACCGGGAAATTCTTCTGCAGCTCGCCGAGCGCATACGGCAGCGGCGCGGGCTCGGACGCGGGCGCGACCGCGTCGGACTTGCGCACGTCCTTCGCGCCCGGCGGCGGCGGCGTGTCGGTGAAGCGGACCTTGCCGTCCTTGTCCACCCAGCGGTACTGCTGCGCCTGCGCCGGCACGGCAAGCGCGATCAGCATCAGGGAAAAAACCGAAAGCAGCAAAAAAGCCCGCAAAATCATGCAGGAATCATACCACTGTGCCTGAGCAGCGCATCGACGCGCGGCTCGCGGCCGCGGAAGGCGCGGAACGATTCCGCCGCGGGGCGGCTGCCGCCGACAGCGAGAATCTCGTCGCGAAAGCGCGCGCCGGTCGCCGCGTCGAGCACGCCGCCATCGGCGCCGCGCAGCTCCTCGAAGGCGCTGAACGCGTCGGCCGAGAGCACCTCGGCCCACTTGTAGCTGTAGTAGCCGGCGGCGTAGCCGCCCGCGAAGATGTGCGCGAAGCTGTTCGGAAAGCGCGTCCAGGACGGCGGCACGATCAGCGCGACTTCGCGCCGCACCTCGTCGAGCAGCTCGAGCGCGCTGCGCCCCGCCGACGGATCGAATTCCGCGTGCAGGCGCATGTCGAACAGCGCGAACTCGATCTGGCGCAGCATGTCGAGCCCGGACTGGAAGTTCTTCGCCGCGAGCATCTTGTCGTAGAGCGCGCGCGGCAGCGGCGCGCCGCTGTCGACGTGGCGCGTCATGCGCGTGAGCACGTTCCACTCCCAGCAGAAATTCTCCATGAACTGGCTCGGCAGCTCGACCGCGTCCCACTCCACGCCGCTGATGCCCGAGACCCCGAGCTCCTCGGCGCGCGTCAGCAGGTGGTGCAGGCCGTGGCCGAACTCGTGGAACAGCGTGATCACTTCATCGTGCGTGAACAGCGCCGGCTTGCCGCCGACGGGGCGCGAGAAGTTGCAGTTCAGGTACGCGACCGGCGTCTGGAAGCCGCTCTCCAGGCGGCGCCTGGAAATGGCGCCGTCCATCCAGGCGCCGCCCTGCTTGCTTTCGCGCGCATACAGGTCGAGGTAGAACTGGCCGATGCGCTCGCCGGCCGCGCCGCGGATCTCGAAGAAGCGCACGTCCTCGTGCCAGGCCTGCGCCTGCGCCTGCGAGATCGCGATCTGGTACAGCTGCCGGGCCACGCCGAACATCCCCTGCAGCACCTGCGCCTCGGGAAAGTACTGCTTCACTTCCTGGTCCGAGAACGCATAGCGGCGCGCGCGCAGCTTCTCCGACGCAAACGGGATGTCCCAGGCCTCGAGATTTTCGATCTTGAGTTGTTCTTCGGAATATTTCTTCAATTCTTCCAGGTCACGTTCCGCGTACGGGCGCGCGCGCGCCGCCAGGTCGCGCAGGAATTCGAGCACCTGCGCCGGCGTGCGCGCCATCTTCGGCACCAGCGAGACCTCGGCGTAGCTCGGGTAGCCGAGCAGCTGCGCGTCCTCGCGCCGCAGCCCGAGCGTGCGCGCGATCAGCGGCGTGTTGTCCCAGTCGGGCCTGCCGAGCTCGGAGGCGCGCGTCGAATTCGCGCCGTAAAGCGCCTCGCGCAGGCCGCGGTCCTCGGCGTATTGCATGACCGGCAGGTAGGAGGGCATGTGCAGCGTGAATTTCCATCCCTGCCTGCCGTCCTTGTCCGCCGCCTCGCGCGCGGCGGCAAGCACGTCGGCGGGAATTCCGGAGATTCTCGCCTCGTCCACGACGATGCCAAAGGCGTTGGTCGCATCGAGCAGATTCTCCGAGAACCTCGCCGCCAGCGCGGCGAGCTCGTCCTGGATCGCCGCGTAGCGCGGCTTGAGCGCGGCCGGCAGCTCGGCGCCGCCCAGGCGGAAGTCGCGCAGCGCGTCGTCGACGATCTTCCTGCGCGCCGGCGAGAGGCGCGCGTATTCGGCTGAAGCGGCGAGCGCCTTGTACTTCTCGAAGCGCAGCGTGTCCTGCCCGAGCTCGGTCCAGTACTGCGTGACCCTCGGCAATGCGGCGTTGTAGGCCGCGCGCAGCGGCGGCGAGTCGAGCACCGCGTGCAGGTGCGCAACCTGTCCCCAGGCGCGCCCGAGGCGCTCGTTGGCATTCTCGAGCGGCGCCACGAACTGCTCCCACACCGGCGGCGCGGCGTTCGAGCGCTCGCGCGCCGCGCGCGCCTCGGCGAGCAGCTGCTCGATCGCGGGCGCGACGTGCTCCGGCCTGATGTCCGCAAAGCGGGGCAGGCCGGAAAAATCGAGCAGTGGGTTAAGCAATCGAGAGCTCCGCCGCGCGCACGGTGTTGACGATGAGCATGGCGACGGTCATCGGGCCGACGCCGCCCGGGACCGGCGTGATCCAGCCGGCCACTTCCTTCACCGCGTTGAAGTCCACGTCGCCGGCGATCTTGCCGTCGGCGAGCCGGTTGACCCCGACGTCGATCACGCAGGCACCCGCTTTGACCATCGCCGCGCCGATGAGTTTCGGCCGCCCCGCCGCCGCCACGAGGATGTCGGCCTGCCGCGTCACGCAGGCGAGATCGGCGGTCTTCGAGTGGCAGATGGTGACGGTAGCGTCTTTTTGCAGGAGCAGGAGCGCGAGCGGCTTGCCGACGATGTTCGAGCGGCCGACGATCACCGCGTGACGGCCCGCGAGCGGCACCCCGGCATGCTCGAGCAGGCGCATGACGCCGGCCGGGGTTCCGGGAACGACACCCGGGCGTCCCTGCAGCAGCAAGCCGAGGTTTGCGGCATGGAAGCCGTCGACGTCCTTGGCCGGCGCGAGCGCGGCAAGCAGCCGGCCGGCGTCGAGCTGCCGCGGCAGCGGCAGCTGCACCAGGATGCCGTGCACGGCGCGGTCGGCGTTCAGCCGCGCGATGCGCTCGAGCAGCGCGTTTTCGCAGACCTCCTGCGCAAACTCGTGCACCTCGGAGTGCACGCCGGTCTCCGCGCAGGCGCGCGCCTTGTTGCGCACATAGACGCGCGAGGCCGGATCGTCGCCGGCGAGGATCGCCGCCAGCCCCGGGCGCACGCCGCGGGCGGCGAGCGCATCGACCGTGCGCTTGAGCGTCGCCCGCAGCGACGCGGCGAGCGATTTCCCGTCGATCACGGTCGCAGGCATGCTGCATAATACGCAATCCCGAAAGCCACAAGCCGGAGGAGGTCATGGCCGCCGTCCCGCAGCAACCCGCTGCCAACGATCCAGACAGTCTCGAAACCCAGGAATGGCTCGACGCGCTTGAAGCGGTGCTCGAGCGCGAAGGCGCCGAGCGCGCGCATTTCCTGCTCGAGCGGCTGATCGAGAAGGCGCGCACCTCGGGCGCCTACCTGCCGTTCTCGCCCTACACGCCCTACGTCAACACGATCCCTGCGCATCTCGAGGAGCGCTCGCCGGGCGATATCCCGCTCGAGGAACGCATCCGCTCCTACTGCCGCTGGAATGCGATGGTGATGGTGGCGCGCGCCAACCGCAACGACGACGAGCTGGGCGGCCACATCGCCAGCTTCGCCTCGGTCGGCACGCTGTTCGGCATCGGGCAGCACCATTTCTGGAACGCGCCGCACCAAGGGCACGGCGGCGATCTGGTCTATTTCCAGGGCCATTCCTCGCCGGGCATCTACGCGCGCGGGCTGCTCGAGGGCCGCTTCAGCGAGCAGCAGCTGCTCAACTTCCGGCGCGAGGTCGACGGCAAGGGCGTGTCCTCGTACCCGCACCCGTGGCTGATGCCCGATTACTGGCAGTTCCCCACGGTGTCGATGGGGCTGGGGCCGATCCAGGCGATCTACATGGCGCGCTTCCTCAAGTACCTGCAGGCGCGCGGGTTCGCGCAGACGGAGAACCGCAAGGTGTGGGTGTTCTGCGGCGACGGCGAGATGGACGAGCCCGAGTCGATGGGCGCGATCGGCATGGCGGCGCGCGAGAAGCTCGACAACCTCATCTTCATCGTCAACTGCAACCTGCAGCGGCTGGACGGACCCGTGCGCGGCAACGGCAAGATCATCCAGGAGCTGGAGGGCGATTTCCGCGGCGCCGGCTGGAACGTGATCAAGCTGATCTGGGGCTCGTACTGGGACCCGCTGCTGGCGCGCGACAAGGAAGGGCTGCTCCGCCGCATCATGGAGGACACGGTCGACGGCGAGTACCAGAACTACAAGGCCAACGACGGCGCCTTCGTGCGCAAGAACTTTTTCGGCAAGCATCCCAAGGTGCTGGAGATGGTCTCGCGCATGAGCGACGAGGACATCTGGCGCCTGAACCGCGGCGGGCACGACCCGCACAAGATCTACGCCGCCTACGCCGCCGCGGTGAAGCACAAGGGCCAGCCGACCGTGATCCTCGCCAAGACCATCAAGGGCTACGGCCTCGGCAAGCAGGGCCAGGCGAAGAACCCGACCCACCAGCTGAAGAAGGTCGATATCGCCACCATCCGCGAGATGCGCGACCGCTTCAACATCCCGATCGCCGACGACAAGCTCGAGCAGCTGCCGTTCTACATCCCGCCGGCCGACTCGCCGGAGATGAAATATCTGCACGCGCGCAGGCAGGCGCTGGGCGGCTTCTTTCCGCAGCGGCGCAGGCAGGCGGATGCGGCGCCGGCGGTGCCGCCGCTCGCTGCGTTCGAGCAGGTGCTCAAGGGCTCGGGCGAGGGGCGCGAGATCTCGACCACGATGGCGTTCGTGCGCATTCTCACCGCCCTGGTGCGCGACAAGGAGATCGGCAGGCGCATCGTGCCGATCGTTCCGGACGAGGCGCGCACCTTCGGCATGGAGGGCATGTTCCGCCAGCTCGGCATCTACTCCTCCGAGGGCCAGAAGTACGAGCCGGTCGACAAGGACCAGGTGATGTACTACCGCGAGGACCGGCAGGGCCAGATCCTCGAGGAAGGCATCAACGAGCCCGGCGCGCTTTCCTCCTGGATCGCGGCGGCCACCTCGTACAGCCACTCCAACCAGGTCATGGTGCCGTTCTACATCTTCTACTCGATGTTCGGCATGCAGCGCACCGGCGACCTGGCCTGGGCGGCGGCGGACCAGCGCGCGCGCGGCTTTCTGCTCGGCGCGACGGCCGGGCGCACGACCTTGAACGGCGAGGGCCTGCAGCACGAGGACGGGCATTCGCACGTGCTCGCCTCGGTGATCCCGAACTGCATCTGCTACGACCCGACCTACGGCTACGAGCTCGCGGTGATCGTCCAGGACGGCCTGCGGCGCATGGTCGCGAACCAGGAGGATGTCTACTACTACATCACCCTGATGAACGAGAACTACGAGCACCCCGCGCTGCGTCAGGGAGCGGAACCGGGCATTCTGAAAGGTCTTTATTTGTTCAAAGAGTCAGCATTAAAGACGAACCTGCGCGTCCAGCTGCTCGGCAGCGGCACCATCCTGCGCGAGGTGATCGCGGCCGCGCAGCTGCTGGAGGACGACTGGGGCGTCGCCGCGGACGTGTGGAGCGCGACCAGCTTCACCGAGCTGCGCCGCGACGGCCTCGCCGCCGAGCGCTGGAACATGCTGCATCCCGAGGAGAAGCCGCGCGTGCCTTACGTAACCAGGGTCCTGAATGAAAAACCGGGACCTGTGGTCGCCGCGAGCGACTACATCAAGAGCTTCGCCGACCAGATCCGGCCGTTCGTGCCGAAGGAGCGCGCCTACCGCGTGCTCGGCACCGACGGCTTCGGGCGCTCGGACTCGCGCGCCGGGCTGCGCCATTTCTTCGAGGTGAACCGCCAGTTCGTCGCCCTCGCCGCGCTCAAGGCGCTCGCCGATTCGGGCGATCTCAAGCCGAAGACCGTCGCCGAAGCGATCAGGAAGTACGGCATCGACCCGGAAAAGCCCGACCCGGCCAGCGTATGAAGGATGTCCTCGTTCCGGACATCGGCGACTTCAAGGACGTCGAGGTCATCGAGGTCCTGGTCAGGCCCGGCGACCGGATCGCGAAGGAGCAGTCGCTGATCACGGTCGAGTCCGACAAGGCCTCGATGGAAATCCCTTCGCCCGAGGCCGGCGTGGTGAAGCAGCTGAAAGTGAAGGTCGGCGACAAGGTTTCGCAAGGCTCGCCGCTGCTGCAGCTGGAGCCTGAAGCCGCAGCAGAGGAAGCAGCGGCGGAAAGCGCTGCGCAAATTCCGAGAGAAATCCCGCAGGAAGCGCCCAAGCCCGCAGCGTCGCAAGCGGCCGCGGCGGTCATTCCGCGTGCCGACCCGGTGCCGGTAGAGCCGCGCGAGGCGACGCTGACGCTGCCGCACGCGAGCCCCTCGATCCGCAAGTTCGCGCGCGAGCTGGGCGTGGACCTGACGCGCGTGCCGGGCAGCGGGGCGAAGGGCAGGATCGTCAGGGAGGACGTGCAGGCGTTCGTCAAGGGCGCGCTCACGGGCAAAGCTGCGCTCGCCGCGGTCCCGTCGGCGAAGGGCGGCGGCCTCGAGGTGCTGCCATGGCCGGAGGTCGACTTCGCCAAGTTCGGGCCGGTCGAGCTGAAGGCGCGCTCGCGCATCCAGAAGCTCTCGGCGGCCAACCTGCACCGCAACTGGGTGATGATTCCGCACGTCACGCAGTTCGACGAGGCCGACATCACCGATCTGGAGGCGTTCCGCAAGTCGAACACGGCCGAGACCGAGAAGCGCGGCTTCAAGCTGACCATGCTCTCGTTCCTCATCAAGGCAAGCGTGACCGCGCTGCGGCAATACCCCGAGTTCAACGCCTCGCTCGACAAGGCGGGCGAGAACCTCGTCGTCAAGAAGTACTACCACATCGGCGTCGCGGTCGACACGCCCGAGGGGCTGGTGGTGCCGGTGGTGCGCGACGCCGACCGCAAGGGCGTATTCGACCTGGCGCGCGAGCTCGCCGAGATCTCCAGGCTCGCGCGCGACAGGAAGCTCAGGCCCGGCGACATGCAGGGCGGCACCTTCTCGATCTCGAGCCTGGGCGGAATCGGCGGCAGCGCCTTCACGCCGATCATCAACGCGCCCGAAGTGGCGATCCTCGGCGTTGCGCGCTCCTTTCTGAAGCCGATCTATTCCGGCAAGGACGACAAGGGGGGAGACATCTTCAAGGCGCGCCTGATGCTGCCGCTCGCGCTTTCCTACGACCACCGCGTGATCGACGGCGCGCTGGCGGCGCGCTTCACCGCCTATCTCGCCAACGTGCTCTCGGATATCCGCCGGACGCTTCTGTAGATGGCAAAACTGGTCGAAGTGAAAGTCCCCGACATCGGCGACTTCAAGGATGTCGAGGTGATCGAGGTGCTGGTCAAGCCCGGCGACCGGATCGCGAAGGAGCAGTCGCTGATCACGGTCGAATCGGACAAGGCTTCGATGGAGATTCCCTCGCCCGAAGCGGGCGTGGTCAAGGAGCTGGCGGTCAAGCTGGGCGCCAAGGTTTCGCAGGGTTCGCTGGTCCTGAAACTGGAATCAGGGGAGGAGGAAAAGGCGCCGCCGGCGCCGACCGAGAAAGCTCCGGTAGCAAGAGCCTCAGCAGAAAAAAGCACCCGATTCGATTGCGACATGCTCGTGCTCGGCGCCGGGCCGGGCGGCTACTCGGCGGCGTTCCGCGCCGCCGATCTCGGCATGAAGACGGTCCTGATCGAGCGCTATCCGGTGCTGGGCGGCGTGTGCCTGAACGTCGGCTGCATTCCCTCCAAGGCGCTGCTGCACACCGCTGCGGTCATGGACGCGGCGCGCGGGCTCGCCGAGCACGGTGTCGCCTTCGGCGCGCCGAAGATCGACCTGGAGAGGCTGCGCGCCTTCAAGGACAAGGTGGTGGGCAAGCTCACCGGCGGCCTCGCCTCGATGGCGAAGATGCGCAAAGTCACCGTTGTCGAAGGTTTGGGTTTTTTTTCGGGTCCGAATGAACTGAAAGTGAAAACGAAACAAGGCGAAAAAACACTTACCTTCGCCAATGCCATCATCGCCGCCGGCTCGCAGGCGGCGAAGCTGCCGTTCCTGCCGGAGGATGCGCGCATCGTCGATTCGACCGGCGCGCTCGAGCTGCGCAGTCGGCCGAAGCGGCTGCTCGTGATCGGCGGCGGCATCATCGGGCTGGAGATGGGGCCGGTGTACTCGACGCTCGGCGCGCGTCTGGAGGTGGTCGAGATGCTGGATGGGCTCATGCTCGGCGCCGACCGCGACCTGGTGGCGGTGTGGCAGAAGTTCAACGCCGGCCGCTTCGACAACGTGATGCTGAAGACGAAAACGACGAAGGCTGAAGCCCTGAAGGACGGCATCCGTGTTTCGTTCGACAAGGGTGAGCCGAAGCTCTACGACATGGTGCTCGCCTCGGTCGGGCGCACCCCCAACGGCAAAAAGATCGGCGCGGAGAACGCCGGGGTGGCGGTGGACGAGCGCGGCTTCATCGGCGTGGACTCGCAGATGCGCACCAACGTCGCGCACATATTCGCCATCGGCGACGTCGCCGGCCAGCCGATGCTCGCGCACAAGGCGGTGCACGAGGGGCACGTTGCGGCGGAGGCTGCCGCGGGCCACAAGGCTCATTTCGATGCGCGCGTCGTGCCCTCGGTCGCCTACACCGACCCCGAGATCGCCTGGGTCGGCCTCACCGAGGACGAGGCGAAGCAGGCGGGAGCGGAAATCGGCGTGGCCAGGTTCCCCTGGGCCGCCTCGGGGCGCGCGATCGCCAATGCGCGCGACGAAGGCTTCACCAAGCTGATCTTCGATGCGGCCACGCATCGCATCGTGGGCGGCGGCATCGTCGGCGCCGGAGCGGGCGACCTGGTGAGCGAGCTTGCGCTCGCGGTCGAGATGGGCGCGGATGCGACCGACATCGGCAGGACCATCCACCCGCATCCGACGGTGTCGGAGTCGGTTGGCATGGCGGCCGAGCTGTTCGAGGGCGTATGCACCGATCTGCCGCCGCAGCGCCGAAAGTGACCCCGGCGAGATGACGCAGGACGAGCTCAAGCAGCAGGTTGCGCAGGCGGCGCTCGAGCACGTGGTCGAAGACGCGGTGGTCGGGGTGGGCTCGGGCTCGACCGTCAATTGCTTCATTGATGCTCTGGCGAGTATGAAGAACCGCATCGACGGCGCCGTGGCGGCTTCGGACGCGAGCGCCGAGCGGCTGAAGAAGCACGGCATCCGCGTGGTCGACCTGAACAGCGTTGCCGAGCTTCCGGTCTATATCGACGGCGCGGACGAGATCACCGAGCACCTGCACATGATCAAGGGCGGCGGCGGCGCGCTCACGCGCGAGAAGATCGTCGCCGCGGTGGCGCGGAAGTTCGTCTGCATCTGCGACGCGTCCAAGCTGGTGCCGGTGCTCGGCAAGTACCCGCTGCCGCTCGAGGTGGTGCCGATGGCGCGCAGCCACGTCGGGCGCGAGATGCTCAGGCGCGGCGCGCAGCCCGTACTGAGGGAGAACTTCAAGACCGACAACGGCAACCTGATCCTCGATTGCCACGGGCTGACCGTCCTCGACCCGCCGGCGCTCGAGCGCGACCTCGACGGCATCGCGGGCGTGGTGACGAACGGCATCTTCGCGCGCCGCGGCGCGGACGTGCTGCTGCTCGGAACCCCGGACGGCGTGAAGACCACCCGCAGGAAGGCCTAGCTCTTCACGTTTGACGTTACTTGGTCGGCGGCACGTAGCCGCTGGCGACGTCGGCGCCGTCGCCGAAGAAGTGCTTCTCCATCTGCTCGGCGAGATACTTGCGCGCGCGCGCATCCGCCAGATTCAGCCGGTTCTCGTTGACGAGCATGGTCTGGTGCCTGAGCCACTGCTGCCAGGCTTCCTTGGAGACGTTCTCGTAGATGCGCTTGCCGAGCTCGCCGGGGTAGGGCGGGAAGTCGAGCGCGTCGGCCTCGCGGCCGAGCTTGACGCATTTGACGGTTCTCGCCATGGGCGTGGCTTTTGCCTACAGTCGCTTGAGAAAAACCTTGGAGCCGCGCCTCCAATTATAGAGCGCCTGGCGCCGCTGCGGCAGGATCGCCACGCCGGCCTGCTTGAACCCCTGCTCGAGGAACCAGTGCTGGGCGCGCGTGGTGAGAGCGAACACGCGCCGGATCTTGAGCTCGCGGGCGCGCGCCTCGCAGGCGCGCAGCAGCCGCTCGCCGTAGCCCGCGTCGCGATAATCGGGCGCGACCGCGAGGCAGGCGAACTCGGCGCTGCGCTCCTCGGCCGACGGGTAGAGCGCCGCGCAGGCGAGGACCGCGCCATCGTGCTCGATCAGCTGGAAATTGCCGATCTCGCGCTCGAGCCGCTCGCGGCCCCTCTTCACCAGCGTGCCGTCGGCCTCGAGCGGCTCGATCAGCGCGAGGATGCCGCCGACGTCCTCGATCCTGGCCGGACGCAGGCGCTCGACCGGGTCGGCGGTGATCATGGTGCCCACCCCCGAGTGGGTGAAAAGCTCGAGCAGCGTCGCGCCGTCGGCGCGGCGCGACACGAGGTGCGCGCGCCTGACGCCGCCGCGCACGGCGCGCAGCGCGTGCCCGATCGCGCGCCGGGTCGGGGCGGCCAAGCCGTCCTTTTTCAGCAGCGCCTCGGCTTCCTGCGCGGTCAGCTCGGAAAGGATCTGCCCGCGGCCGCCGGTCGGCAGCTGGTCGACGTAGAGCATGAGCTTGTCGGCCTTGAGCGTGCGCGCCACGCTCTCGGCGACGTCCTCCCAGGCCAGGTTGAACACCTCGCCGGTCGGCGAATAGCCGAGGTGCGCGATCAGCACCACTTCGCCCGCCTCCAGCCGGCGCGCGATGGCGGCGCCGTCGACCTTGCGCACTTCGCCGGTGAACTGGAAATCGACGCCCGCCAGCACCCCGATCGGTCGCGCGGCGATGAAATTGCCCGAGGCGACGCGGATCTGCGCCCCCGCCATCGGCGAATCGGGCAGGGCCTGCGAAAGCAGCGCCTCGATCTCCACCCGCAGCACCCCCGCCGCGTGCTTCACCGCGACCAGCGATTGCGCGTCAGTGACGCGCAGGCCCTTCGAGTAGCGCGAGCGCTGGTGCCTGGCGCGCAGCTCGGCCTCGATCTGCGGGCGCGCGCCATGCACCAGCACGAGGCGGATGCCGAGCGCCGCCAGCAGGTTCAGGTCGTGCACCAGCTTGACGAAGCGCCCGCGCTCGGCGATCGCCTCGCCGCCCAGGCCGAACACGAAGGTGCGGCCGCGGAAGGCGTGCACGTACGGGGCCGCCTGGCGGAACCAGCGCACGAATGCTTCCGGGTGCGGCAGATTGCTCATGCTCTCCCTGTTCGTTGTTGTTGCAGGGGATTCTAAGGCACCGAGGCAGCCGGTCAACCCGAGGGAACCGCGGGCGTTATTCCGGGTCAGTGCGAAAGAGAGGGAACCGATGCCTGCCGCCCGCCTGCTCGTCCTTGCCCTGCTGCTGCCGTTCAATGCGTTCGCCTCGACCCTGGACGATGACGCCGATGACTGGCGGTTGATCGGGGGCATGCTTGCCCTGATGCAGCAGGTCGTGCACCAGGCCGCGCACTCGCCCGATCCGCAAGCGGCGCAGAAAAGCGTCGACGCGATGCTCGCGGGCGAGAACGCCGAGGCCAACCGGCTCGCCTCCGGGCTGATGGACGAGATCCTGCTCGATGTGCCGGCCGAGCACCGCGACGCGTTCATCGCCATCGGCCGCGACCTGGTGGTGCTGGCGCGGCGCGAGCAGGCGCGCAGCGCGGCGCTGCCCGGGCGCGGCGACGGCGCGCGCGCGCGGGAGGAGGCGATGCAGGCGCGCAAGGAGCTGCACGCGATGGGCCTCAGGTACTGGGACGAGCAGCAGTTCCTCGAGGCGGTGAAGCGGGGCGATCGGCTCGCGGTCGAGCTTTACCTCGCCGCGCGCGGCCTGGAATCTTCCGGTCCGGCTAGAAATCTCCCGCCAGCGCGTTGAGCGCGGCCAGCGCGGCGAGCGCCGCGGTCTCGGTGCGCAGCACGCGTGCGCCGAGCCGCGCGCGCGTGAAGCCGGCGGCGAGCAGGTGGGCCTCCTCCGCAGCGCCGAAACCCGCCTCGGGTCCGATCGCGAGCGTGAGCGGCGACTCGGCCAGCTCGCTCAGCTTTCTCTCGCCTTGCGGGGAGAGCAGCAACCTCGCGCCGGCGGCGTGCGGGCGGTAGCGCTCGAGCGGCAGCGGCTCGGCGATCGCCGGGATGCGGTTGCGGCCGCACTGCTCGCAGGCGGCGATCGCGACGCGCCGCCAGTGCGCGAGCCGCTTCGCCTCGCGCTCACCGGCGAGCCGCACCAGCGATCGCGCGGCGAGCACCGGCTGTATTGCCGTCACGCCGAGCTCGACCGCCTTCTGGATGGTGAAGTCCATCTTCTCGCCGGAGGAGACGGCCTGCACCAGCGTCACCGCGAGCGGCGATTCGCGCTCGATCGCGCGCCTGGCGCCGAGCTCGGCGAGCACCGGGCCGCGCCCCGGCAAGCTGAGGCGGGCCTCGTACTCGCCGCCGCGGCCGTCGAACAGCACGACCGCGTCGCCCTCGCGCAGGCGCAGCACGCGCACGGCGTGGTGCGCTGCTTCCGCATTGAGCGCCAGCCGGTCGCCCTGCCGCAGCTGCGCTTCGACGAACAGGCGCGGCACTCGAGCGGGGCGCTCCTTCATGCTAGGATTCTCGCATGGCGGGCGGGATCTCCCCGGTGTGCGATTTCGGCTGGCAGGCGGTGGATTTCGACCTGCGCGGCGTCGACGGCAAGCGCCATACGCTCGCCTCGGCGCGCGGCCCGAACGGGCTGCTGGTGATGTTCCTCTGCAACCATTGCCCCTACGTCAAGGCGGTGCTCGAGCGCATCGTGCGCGACTGCACCGAGCTCGCGCAGCACGGCGTCGGATCGGTCGCGATCATGTCGAACGATCCCGCCGATTATCCCGAGGACTCGTTCGACAACATGCAGCGCATCGCGCGCGAGCGCCGCTTTCCTTTCCCCTACGTTCTGGACGGGACGCAGCAGGTCGCGAGCGCTTACCGGGCGGTATGCACGCCGGAATTCTTCGGTTTCAACGCCGCGCTCGAGCTGCAGTACCACGGCCGGCTCGACGCCTCCAAGACCAGCCCCGTGCCGGATGCGCGGCGCGAGCTGTTCGAGGCGATGCTGGCGGTGGCGAAGACCGGACAGGGCCCCAGGGAGCAGATCGCCGGCGTCGGCTGCTCGATCAAGTGGAGCAAAGCGGCCTGAATCCGGCCTAGCGCGTGCAACCCCAGGCGATCGCGCTGCATTTGTCGCCGCCGCAGCGCTTGAGCGCCTTGGTCTCGGCTTCGTCGCGCGTCGCACCCGAGGCCGCAGCGTGCGCCTTCGGTCCTTCGGCGAGCGCCGCGCAGCCGTTCTTGAAGCGGTGCACGACCTCGCAGCGCTGGTTGCCGCACTGCCTCAGCGCCTCGACCGCGGCGTCGCGCGCGCGCGGCTTGTCGAAGCTCACGCCCCAGGATTGCGAGGCGCGGTGGTAGGCGATCGCGCCGAAGCGGTTCGGGGTCGAGGACTGTCTTGCCGCGGCGGCAGGGAATGAAAGAAAAACTAGAACGAGAACGAGAGCAAGCGCTATTGCGGATCTCATGACCGTCACATGGTCGCGCCGAGGATCCATGGCGCGAACTCGTCCTCGCCATAGCCGAGCAGCTCCGACTTGGTCTTCCTGCCGGAGGCGGTCTCGAGGATCAGGCGGAAAAACCGCTCGCCGGCCTCGGCGACGCTTTCCTTGCCGTCGACGATGGTGCCGCAGTTGATGTCCATGTCCTCTTCCTGGTGCTCGTAGAGCGCCGTGTTGGTGGCGAGCTTGAGCGACGGCGCCGGCTTGCAGCCGTAGGCCGAGCCGCGGCCGGTGGTAAAGCAGATCATGTTGGCGCCGCCCGCGACCTGGCCGGTCGCCGAAACCGGGTCGTAGCCGGGTGTGTCCATGTAGACGAAGCCCTTGGCGCAGACCGTCTGGGCGTACTCGTAGACCTCGACCAGGTTGGTGGTGCCGCCCTTGGCGACCGCGCCGAGCGACTTCTCGAGGATCGTCGTCAGCCCGCCCGCTTTGTTGCCGGGCGTGGGGTTGTTGTTCATCTCGTTGCCGCTGCGCCGCGTGTATTCCTCCCACCAGCGGATGCGGCGCAGCAGCTTCTCGCCGACCTCCCGGCTTACCGCCCTGCGCGTGAGCAGATGCTCGGCGCCGTAGATCTCGGGCGTCTCGGAAAGGATCGCCGTGCCGCCGTGCCGCACCAGGAGGTCCACCGCCGCGCCGAGCGCTGGGTTGGCGCTGATCCCGGAGTAGCCGTCCGAGCCGCCGCACTGCAGGCCGAGCGTCAGCTGGCTCGCCGGCACGGCCTCGCGCCTGACCCGGTCCGCCTCCGGCAGCAGCGCCTCGATGCGCGCGATGCCTTCGCGGATCGCCCTGGAGGTGCCGCCTTTTTCCTGGATCGTGTAGCTGCCCAGTCGCGCGCTGCGCTTCAGCTGCTGGCTGGCGAGCAGGCCGCCGATCTGATTCGCCTCGCAGCCCAGACCGACCACCTGCACGGCGAAGAAGTTCGGGTGGCGCGCATAGCCCGCCATGGTGCGGCGGAGCAGCTCGATCGCCTCGCCCTCGGAGGCCATGCCGCAGCCCGACTTGTGCGTGAGCGCGACCACGCCGTCCACGTTCGGATATTTCTCCAGCCGGTTCCTGAAATGATCGGCGACTGCGCGCGCGACGGTCGCCGAGCAGTTGACGCTCGTCAGGATGCCGATGCAGTTGCGCGTCGCGACGCGACCGTCGGCGCGCACGATGCCCTGGAATGTCGCCTGTGGACTGATGTAGTTCGTATTTTTCCTGTCCGAGGAGAACGAATAATCGCGTTCGAAATCCCCCATCGCCAGGTTATGCACGTGGACGTGCTCGCCGGCGCGGATCGGGCACGTGGCGAAGCCGATGATCTGGTTGTAGCGCCGCACCGGCTGCCCGGCGCTCAGATCGCGCACCGCGATCTTGTGGCCGGCGGGGACGCGCGCCGAGACGCGGATGCCGCCTTCCTTGACCAGCGTGGTGCCGGCGGCGATCTCGACGCGCGCGATGAGCACGTCGTCGGCCGGGTTGAGTCGGATGGTGAGCTCGGCGGCCTGCAGCATGGGACCCTCCCTTGCCTATCTTAGCGCCGCGCGAGCGTCGCGGCCTGCCGGAGCGCTTCGAGCATGCTGCGCTCGTCCGCTTTGCCGGTGCCGGCGATGTCGAAGGCGGTGCCGTGATCGACCGAGGTGCGCACGATCGGCAGCCCGGCGGTGACGTTCACGCCGTGCTCGAGCCCCATCGCTTTCACCGGCCCGTGCCCCTGGTCGTGGTACATCGCCACCACGAGTCGCCCGCGTGCGGGTTGATGCCGCAGACGCCGATCCTCGGCTCCGGCCAGCCTGCACGCAGCAGCAGCTCGCGCCCGCGGGCGATGGTGCGCTCGACCAGGCCGGCGTCGATGCGCTCGATCGCGTCGAGCAGGCCGATGTGCGCGGTGACATGGATCACGCGCAGCCTGGGCGAGATGAGCGCGAGCGAGACTTCCGGCGTTCCGGTCATCTCGGCGAGAATCTCGGTATGCCCGGGATAGCGGTGGCCGGCGGCGTTCAGGGCTTCCTTGTTGACTGGCGCCGTGCACACGGCGTCGATCGCCCCCTCGAGCGCCAGCTTGACCGCGCGCTCGACATAGCGGTACGCAGCCTCGCCGGCAGCCGGCGAGACCTTGCCGAACGGAAGATCTTCCGGGACGAGCCCGAGATCGATGCATTCGAGCGTGCCTTGCCTGAACAGCGCCGCTGCGGGGTCCGGTATCAAGAGCACTTGCAGATTCAGCTTCAGAATGCCGTTCGCCTTCTCCAGCCGCCGTGCGTCGCCAATGACGAGCGGGCGGCAGAGTGCGTGCGTCTCGGCGTGGGCGAGCGTCTTCATGACCAATTCCGGGCCGATGCCGGCCGGATCGCCCATGGTGATGCCGATGCGCGGCAAGCTCACGGCAAGCTCAGATGTACTCGGCCACCTAGTGATTATCTCTCGGCACCAGCGGCCCCGAGCGACCGACGAGGAAATCGAGATCCGCACCCTGGTCGGCCTGCAGCACGTGCTCGACATAGAGCCGCCAGTAGCCGCGGGCGAGCGGAGGCTTGGGTTTTTTCCAGGCCTTTTTTCTTTTCAAGAGCTCTTTTTCCGCAACGAGCAACTGCAAACGACGCCTGGAAACGTCCAATTCAATCAAGTCTCCATTCCTCACTAGCGCGAGCGCGCCGCCGGCGGCGGCCTCGGGCACCATGTGCAGCACCACCGTGCCGTAGGCGGTGCCACTCATGCGCGCATCCGAGATGCGCACCATGTCGGTGACGCCGCGCTTGAGCAGCTTCGGCGGCAGCGGCATGTTGCCGACCTCGGCCATGCCCGGGTAGCCCCTCGGGCCGCAGTTCTTGAGCACCATGACGCATTTCTCGTCGATCTCGAGCCCCGGGTCGTCGATGCGGCGGTGGAAGTCCTCGATATTCTCGAACACCACGGCGCGGCCGCGGTGCCTGAGCAGCCGGGGCGTCGCCGCCGAGGGCTTGATGACCGCGCCGCCCGGGCACAGGTTGCCGCGCAGCACCGCGATGCCGGTGTTCTTCTTGAACGGCTTGTTGAAGGGGAATATGACGTCCCGGTTATGGCAGGGCGCATCCCTGTTGTTCTCCCAGATCGTCTTGCCGTTCACCGTCATCGCGTCCTTGTGCAGGAGGCCGGTCGAGCCCAATTCCCTGAGCACGGCGGGCAAGCCGCCCGCGTAATAGAAATCCTCCATCAGGTATTTGCCCGAGGGCATCAGGTTGACGAGCGTGTGCACGCCGCGCCCCAGCCGGTCCCAGTCGGCGAGCTTGAGGTCGACGCCGATGCGGCGCGCGATCGCGATCAGGTGGATCACCGCGTTGGTCGAGCCGCCGATGGCGGCGTTCGCGCGAATCGCGTTCTCGAAAGCCTTTTTCGTCAGGATCTTCGACAACGAAATGTTTTCCTTGACCAGCGCGACGATCCTTCTTCCGGCCATTCTTGCAAGGACGTTCCTGCGCGCATCGACCGCGGGGATCGCGGCGTTGCCGGGCATGCCTACGCCGAGCGCCTCCACCATCGAGGCCATGGTCGAGGCGGTGCCCATGGTCATGCAGTGCCCGTGCGAGCGGTGCATGCAGGATTCGGCCTCGTGAAACTCCTCGAGCGAGATCTTGCCCGCGCGCAGTTCCTCGGACATCGCCCACACCGTGGTGCCCGAGCCGACGTCGGTGCCGCGGTACTTGCCCGAGAGCATCGGCCCGCCCGAGACCGCGATCGCCGGCACGTCGACGCTCGCCGCGCCCATCAGCAGCGACGGCGTGGTCTTGTCGCAGCCCACCAGCAGCACCACGCCGTCCACCGGATTGCCGCGGATCGACTCCTCGACGTCCATGCTGGCAAGGTTGCGGTAGAGCATCGCGGTGGGTCTCAGCATCGTCTCGCCGAGCGACATGACCGGGAATTCGAGCGGGAACCCGCCCGCCTCGAGCACGCCCGCCTTGACGTGCTCGGCGATGGTGCGGAAATGCGAGTTGCACGGCGTCAGCTCGGAGTAGGTGTTGCAGATGCCGATCACCGGCCGGCCGTCGAACTGGTCCTGCGGCACGCCGCGGTTCTTCACCCAGCTGCGGTAGATGAAGCCGTAGATGTCCTGGCGGCCGAACCACTGCACGCTGCGAAGCGGGATGACTTTTTTCTTCATATCAGTAGGTCGCGCGGCCTCCGGAAATGTCGAACACCGCCCCGGTGGAGAAGGAGCAGTCCTCGGAGGCGAGCCAGCAGGCGAGCGCCGCGATCTCCTCCACCTTGACGAAACGTCCCATCGGGATCTTGGACAGCATGAACTTGGCGAACTCGGGCGTCACCTGCTCGAGGATCGCGGTCTGCGCCGCGGCGGGCGTCACGCAATTGACGAGCACCCCGGTCTGCGCGAGCTCCTTGCCGAGCGCCTTGGTGAAGGCGATCAGCCCGCCCTTGGCGGCGGCGTAGGCCGCGGCGTTGGCATTGCCTTCCTTGCCGGCGATCGAGGCGATGTTGACGATGCGCCCGTAACCCGCCTTGACCATGTGCGGCACGACGGCGCGGCAGCACAGGAATGGCCCGTTCAGATCGATTCTGATCACCCTTTCCCATTCCTCGATCGGATAGTCGACCACCGGCATGGTCGGCCCGGCGATGCCGGCATTGTTCACAAGAATGTCGATATGGCCGAAATCGCCGATCGTCTTGTTCAGTGCGCTTAGGATCGAATCATGTCTCGATACGTCCACCTTGCCGGGACCGTCGAGATCCCAGATGGCGACCTTTGCGCCCGAGCTTTCCAGGCGCCTGACGATCGCGGCGCCGATGCCCTGCATGCCGCCGGTGACGATCGCGGTTCGTCCTTTGCAGTCAAGCTGGTTCATGGTTTCGCGTCGGAAGCGCGCAGTATAATCGCTGCCCGCTCAGGGAGAAGAACGGATGGCAGGCAGGCTGGCAGGCAAGGTCGCGTTCGTCACCGCGGCCGGGCAGGGCATCGGGCGCGGCGCGGCGCTCGCCTTCGCGCGCGAGGGGGCGCAGGTCTGGGCGACCGACATCAATGGGAATCTGCTTTTGGATCTTGAAAAACAAGGTCTGAGAACGCGCGTCCTGGACGTCACCGACGAGGAGGCGATCGCAAAGGCTGCGGCGGAAGCGGGCGCGATCGACGTGCTGTTCAACTGCGCCGGCTACGTGCACCACGGCACCATCCTCGATTGCACGCCCAAGGACTGGGATTTCAGCTTCAACGTCAACGTGAAATCGATGTACCTCGTCACGCGCGCCTTCCTCCCCGGCATGCTGAAGCAGGGCAAGGGCTCGATCATCAACATGTCCTCGATCGCCTCCAGCGTGCGCGGGCTGCCGAACCGCTTCGTCTACGGCGCCACCAAGGCGGCGGTGGTGGGCTTGACCAAGGCGATCGCCGCCGACTACGTCAAGCAAGGCATTCGCTGCAACTGCATCGGGCCGGGAACCGTCGACACCCCCTCGCTCGGCGAGCGCATCAGCGCCTTCGCCGATCCGGTGCAGGCGCGCAAGGACTTCATCGCCCGCCAGCCGATGGGGCGCCTGGGCAGCGTGGACGATATCACCGGCATCCTGGTGTTCCTCGCGTCCGACGAGTCGCTGTTCGCGACCGGAAACATGTATTCGATTGACGGAGGCATGACGATATGAAGCTGTGCCGCTACGGCAAGCAGGGCTTCGAGAAGCCCGGAATGATCGACGCCGACGGGCGCCTGCGCGACCTGTCCAAGATTGTGCACAACATCGGCCCCAACGAGCTTGCGCCGCGCGGCCTGAAGATGCTCGCCAAGGTGAAGCCCGAATCGCTTCCGGTCGTGGCCAACAACCCGCGCCTCGGCGTGCCGTTCGTCGGCATCGGCAAGTTCGTCGCCATCGGCTTGAATTACTCCGACCACGCCAAGGAAGCCGGCCAGCCGATCCCGACCGAGCCGGTGGTGTTCATGAAGGCGACCACCTGCATCAACGGACCGAACGACGACGTGGTCGCGCCCAAGGGCTCGACCAAGCTCGACTGGGAGGTGGAGCTGGGCGTCGTCATCGGCACCCAGGCGAGGTATGTGGACGAGGACCGCGCGCTCAGCCACGTCGCCGGCTACTGCATCGTCAACGACGTCTCCGAGCGCGCCTTCCAGATGGCGACCAGCCAGTGGGACAAGGGCAAGGGCTTCGACACCGCCGGCCCGATCGGGCCGTGGCTGGTTACCACCGATGAGATCACCAGCCCGCAGGCGCTCGACCTGTGGTTGGACGTGAATGGCAAGCGCATGCAATCCGGCAACACGCGCACCATGATCTTTTCCGTGGCGAAGATCATTGCGCACGTCTCGAGCTACATGACGCTGCTGCCCGGGGACGTCATCACCACCGGGACTCCGCCCGGCGTCGGCCTGGGCATGAAGCCGAGCCCGGTGTTCCTCAAGAACGGCGACGTCATGACCCTCGGCATCCGCGGCCTCGGCGAGCAGAAACAGAAAGTCCTGGCCTGGCCGGGCTAGGAGATCGCCGTCGTCCCCTCGGAGCCACCCACGCCAATGCGTAGCCTCGGGCGGATATTCTGGTTGTGGTGGAAGACGTTGTCGGGGTCGTACGTGGTCTTCACGTCCACCAGCCGGCCGTAGACGGAGTCGCCGTACGCCTCGCGGACCCGGCCGGGGTCTTCGTCGCCGCCGAGGAAGTTGACGTAGACGCCTTCGCGGAACCGGCCGAGGGCGGCGAAGAATCCCTTCGCCCAAGCGGTCTCCCGGTCGCCGACGTCCTCGCCCGGCCGCCACGCGGCGTGGTGGATGATCGCGTGCGACGCGTGCCGGTTCGCGAACGCCGTCCTGCCCGCGGCCATTCGGCTCACCGCCCCCTGCAGATGGAACATCGCCGTGTACGACCGCGGCGACGAGAACGAGAACGCGTGCCCGGCGATGACGTCGATGAGGTCGTCGCTGAGCTCGGGGAGGTGGGTGGCCTTCCAGTAGTAGTGCCAACCGTGGAGGACGGTCGAGTCGAGCGCGCTCTGGAATCCGACGTACGGCTTGGGCCCGACCAGGTCGAGGAGGGGAGTCCGGAATGCGCGCAGCGCGCTGAGCACCCGCTCGCCGTCCTCCACCGGCCCGGCGTAGCAGGTACCCACCATCACCACCGGGCGCCAGTGCAGATGCTCGGGGATGACCGGTAGCGGCGGCGCGGTCGTGAACTTCACGATCGTGCCGAGCTCGTCGGGAGCCTCGCGGACGAAGTCGCGGTAGAAGCGCAGCACCTCCCTGGCGTCGGCTGCGTCCCAGAGGATGGGCCCGGCCAGGACGGTGGGCCCGACGCAGTGGAGGCGGAACTCGAACGAGGTGACCACGCCGAAGTTGCCGCCGCCACCTCGCAACGCCCAGAAGAGATCGGGGTGCTCACCCTCGGAGGCGCGCAGCCGCTCGCCGTCGGCCGTCACGACGTCGGCGGCGAGGAGGTTGTCGACCGTGAGGCCGTGCTTGCGCATCAGCCAGCCGACGCCGCCGCCGAGGGTGAGCCCGGCGACGCCGGTGTGGCTCACGATTCCGCCGGTGGTGGCCAGACCGTGCGCCTGCGTCTCGTGGTCGACGTCGCCCCACAGCGCACCCCCCTGCACCCAGGCCTTGCGGCCAGCGGGATCGACCCGCACGCTCCGCATCGCCGAGAGATCGATGACGATCCCGTCGTCGCAAACGGCGGTGCCCGCCACGTTGTGGCCGCCGCCCCGGATGGCGATCTCCAGATCGTGGTCGCGGGCGAAACGCACGGCCGCGACCACGTCGGCCGCCCCGATGCATCGGGCGATCAGGTGCGGGCGCCGGTCGATGGCACCGGTCCACACTGCACGGGCGGTGTCATAGTCGGCGTGGCCGGCACTGATCAGCCGGCCTCGGAACCCGTCGATCTCCGCGACGGCTGGCGCCTTGCTCCTGCGGGTGACTTCCGCGGTCGTCGATGTCGTCATGGGGTCCTCCTTTCTCGAGGGTCACATCGGACCACCGCGGACCGCGGCCGTCTAGTCAAGAATCTGGACTCCACAACCAAACGCAGGTGTGGAACACTTGCGTCGTGAGGACGTACGGCCAGTACTGCCCCATCGCCCGTGGCGCCGAGATCTTCGCCGAGCGCTGGACACCGCTGATCATCCGCAACCTGCACCTTGGCTGCGGAAGCTTCAGCGAGATCCTGGAGGGCGCGCCCGGACTCTCCCGTACCCTGCTCTCGCAGCGGCTCAAGCAGCTCGAACGGCTTGGAGTCGTCGAGTCGGCACCCACGCCCGACGGGCGCGGGCACCACTACAAGCTCACGTCCGCGGGCGACGAGCTCTTCACGGTCTGCCAGTCGCTCGGCGAGTGGGGTGCGCGTTGGCTCGAAATCGCCCCCGAGAACCTCGACCCCTTCGTGGCCTTGTGGTCGATGTGCAACGCGCTGCGCCGAGACCGGCTCCCGGATCGACGCGTCGTCATCCGCTTCGACTTCACCGGCCGCCCGCGCCGTGAGCGCTATTGGCTGCTCATCGAGCGCGGAGACACCGAGATCTGCAAGACGTACCCCGGCCTCGACGAGGACCTCTACATCACGGCGGAGGCCGAAGCCTTCGTCAGGTGGCACGCGGGCCAGCTCACCTGGGCCCAAGCCACCCGCGAGGACCGCATCCGACTCGACGGCTCGCCGTCGCTGGTAAGAGCCTTCCCAACGTGGAACGCCCGCAGCGTGTTCGCCCACATCAGGCCGGTCTAACGCACCTCCACGAGCCCCGCGGGCTGACAGAAGCTCAATAGGTCCTGCAGGCTGCGTTGGCGGGAAAGTGTATTCCGGAGCGCGCCGGAGCGCTACCATTGCCGGAAGTCACCTGGAGCAAACGCCATGAACGAGAGAGCCCGCCCGGAAGCCGTAAGCACGTCGCTGGAGAATTCCGCGTTTTTCATGCCGTTCTCGATGAACCGCGCGTTCAAGAAGGCGCCGCGGCTGCTGGCGCGCGCCGAAGGCATGTACTACTACACCCCGGAGGGCAGGAAGATCCTCGACGGCACCGCCGGCCTGTGGTGCGTCAACGCGGGGCACTGCCGCAAGAAGATCGTGGAAGCGGTGCAAAAAGGCGTGGCGACGCTCGATTTCGCGCCGCCGTTCCAGATGGGCCACCCGCTCGCGTTCGAGTTCGCCGACCGGCTGGTGCCGCTCCTGCCCAAGGGCATGACGCGCGTGTTCTTCACCAATTCGGGCTCCGAGTCAGTCGACACCGCGCTCAAGCTCGCGCTCGCCTACCACCGCGTGCGCGGCGAGGGGCACCGCATGCGCCTGATCGGCCGCGAGAAGGGCTACCACGGCGTCAATTTCGGCGGCACCGCGGTGGGCGGCATCGTCGGCAACCGCAAGATCTTCGGCGCGCTGGTGGCGGGCGTCGATCACATGCGCCACACGCACGATCCGACGAAGAACGCCTTCTCGCGCGGCCAGCCGCAGCACGGCGCCGAGCTCGCCGAGGACCTCGAGCGCATCTGCCAGCTGCACGATCCCTCGACCATCGCCGCGGTGATCGTAGAGCCGGTGGCGTGCTCGGCGGGCGTGTACGTGCCGCCGCAAGGCTATCTGCAGAAGCTGCGCGAGATCTGCGACCGGCACGGCATCCTGCTCATCTTCGACGAGGTGATCAACGCCTGGGGGCGCCTCGGCAAGCCGTTCGCGGCGGACTATTTCGGCGTCATGCCCGACCTCATCACCACCGCCAAGGGCATCACCAACGGTACGGTGCCGATGGGCGCGGTGCTCATGAAAGAGAACCTCTACCAGACCTTCATGACCGGGCCGGAGAACACGATCGAGATGCCGCACGGCTACACCTACTCGGCGCACCCGGTGGCCTGCGCGGCGGGCCTCGGCACGCTCGAGGTCTACCAGGAGGAAGGGCTGCTGACGCGCGTAGGCGAGCTCGCGAAATACTGGGAGGACGCCGCGCACTCGATGCGCGACTGCCCGAACGTGGTGGACATCCGCAATCTCGGCCTCATCGCCGCGATCGAGCTCGCGCCGCGCGCTGGCGCGCCCGGTGCGCGCGGGCTGGAAGCGCACCTCAAGGCCTTCGAGAAGGGCGTCTACATGCGCGTCACGGGCGACGTCATCGCCTTCGCGCCGCCGCTCATCATCAAGAAAGAAGAGATCGACCAGCTCTTCGGCACCGCGCGGGAGATCCTGAAGACTCTCCCCTGAAGCGGCAGCCGGAGGCTACTTCGCCGCGGCCCTCACCACGCCCAGGCGCCGGCCGCGCGCCTGCTGCTTCAGGCGCGGCGGGTTGACGAGGTCGCGCACGAAGTTGGGCAGGGCGAACACGCCCTCGTGGGTCTCGCCGTTGTAGAACTTGAGGTCCTGCAGCCTGCGCTGCTCGATCCTGCGGTCGATCTCGTCGGCGGTGAGCGACTTGGGATCGAGCTTGTCGGAGCACACCGCCATCGCCCACTGCGCGCCGTAGAGCGGGATGTACATCGTGTAGGGGCGCACGATGCGGAAGATGCCGTTCAGGCGCTGGGCGAGCTCGGCGACGCGCTCGGGCCGGGCCACCGGCGCGCCGATGTGCAGCACCAGCGCCCCGCCCGGGGCGAGCGCGGCGCGGCACTGCTGGAAGAACTCGGCCGAGTAGAGCGCTTCGGCCGGCCCCATCGGGTCGTTGAGGTCGAGCGCGATCAGGTCGAAGCGCTCGTGGGTCTCGCGGATGAACTTCATGCCGTCGCCGATCAGCACGCGCAGCTTCGGGTTGTCGAAGGCGCCCCGGTGCACCGCGAAGAAGTGCTCCTTCGCCACCTTGATCACGTCCTCGTCGATCTCGCACATGGTCACCCGCTCGACCGAGGGGTGCTTGAGCGCCTCTTCCGAGGAGCCGCCGTCGCCGCCGCCGACGATCAGCACCTTCCGCGGCGCGGCGTGCGCCGTCAGCGCCGGGTGGATCAGGTTCTCGTGGTAGACGAACTCCTCCCGCTCGGAAGTCATGTTGAAGCCGTCGAGGCGGAAGATGCGGCCGTAATGCGCGGTGTCGTAGATCTCTATCTTCTGGAAGCGGGTCTGCCACTGGCCCACCTGGCGCGTCGCCTTGATGTAGAAGCCGGTCGAGTCGTTGAGCGGCTCCATGAGCAGGTGCTCGTTGCGCTCGACGGCGTGGCGCGCGATCTCGGCCGGCTGGAACAGCCCGACCATGCCCTCGAACAGCGTCTTCGCCTTGTCGCTGTTGTCGGCGCTGTAGTTGCAGACGTAGACGTCGATCGTCACCCCCTGGCGCTCGGGCCAGGTGTGCAGGGCGAGGTGCGACTCGGCGAGCAGCACCATGCCGGTGTAGCCGCCGCCCTCGAACTGGTGGAAGTTCGAGTCCATGGTCGTGAGGCCGGCCTGCGCCACCAGCTGCAGGCATTTTTCCCTCATGCCGGCGCTGTCGAGCAGGAGCTGCGGATCGCAGCGACAACCGCTCAGGTCACCGATGAGATGCAGACCGTTCATGTTCTTGCCCCCTGGAAAACGAGAAGGCGCAACCCTGCACCAAATCCTCCAGGCTGCGCCTCAGCGTAGTCGCCTCGCGGCGTACAACTGTGTCCGTCCGGATCGTTCAATTCGTTCAAAGCCCCCGTTTCACGCGCGTTCGTCTCGCATCTCGCCGGCAACTGCATCGATCAGGCGGCGAGCAATCGAGATTTTGCTTGGAAGTTTAGGCAATTGCAATACGTTGAACCAGTCTGCGGCCTCGATTTCCCCGGCCTGCGGCCGGATTTCCCCGCTCGCCCAGTCGCAGACGAAGGCGATCATGAGCGAGTTGGGAAACGGCCAGGGTTGGCTGGCGAAGTAGCGGGTGCGCGACACCCGCACGCCGACTTCCTCCTCGACCTCGCGCGCCAGGCACTGCTCGAGGGTCTCGCCGGGCTCGACGAAACCGGCCAGCGCGCTGTACATGCCGGACGGGAAATGCGGACTGCGCGCCAGAAGAATTTGGTTTTGCCTTCTAACTAAAGCCATTACCGCCGGAGCGAGCCTTGGATAGGCTGCCAGCTTGCAGGCGGGGCAGATCCGCACCCGCTCCTCGGGCTTGGGCGCGGTGGGCGCACCGCAGCGGCCGCAGTGGCGGTGGTTGCGGTCCCAGTCGAGCAGCTGGACGGCGCGCCCGGCAAGCGCAAAGTGCGCGTCGTCGAGCACCGAGAACAGGGCGCGCAGGCCCTCCCAGCCCAGGCCGGCCGGCGGCGGCGGGGCCTCCGGGGCGAGCTCCGCGGCCCAGCAGTCGATGCCCGCGAGCCGGCCTAGATATAGGGTTCGAAGGGGCTCGGACCACAACCGGTTGTTGCTATTGTGCAACGGCAAGCGCGCCCAGCTCGGTCGCGCGGGAACCCGCAGATCGCCCGAAGGGTGGGGGCTGGGCGGCCCGAGCTCGACCAGCAGCCGGTCACCCCGGAACACGAACCAATGTGCGGGCTGCTGCGGCGCGGCCTGCGCAACGCCGCTCTCGAAAAGCGGCGGGGTCATGAAGGGCATTTCCATGATCCGATTGTAGGGGCGTTAGCCGAGCGCCTGCTCGATGAGGCGCGCGCCGCGCTCGATGAGAAACGACTTGAACGCCAGCGCGATCGGCGACAGGCGCTTGCGCTCGCGGTGGATCACGTGCCAGTGCCGCATTACCGGGGTGCCGGTCACGTCGAGCACGGCCAGCCGTCGCGCGGCGAGCTCCAGCCCCACGGTGTGCAGCGACAGGAAGCTCACGCCCATGCCGGCCATCACCGCCTGCTTGATGGTCTCGTTCGAGCTCATCTCGATGGTCTCGCGCGGCTGGAAACGCCGCCCCGCGAACACGCGCTCCATCGCGGCGCGCGTGCCCGAGCCGGGCTCGCGGATGAGGAAGGTCTCGCCCGCGAGGCGCACGAGCGAGATGCGGCGCTTGCCCGTGAGCGGGTGGTCGGGCGCGGCGATGATCGCGATCGGGTGCGCGGCGAACGCGACCGAAATGGTATCCAGGCCGCGCGGCGGCGTGCCCATGATGACCAGGTCGACCGCGTTCTCGGAGAGGTCGCGCACCACCTGCTCGCGGTTGGCGACCGAGAGCCGCACCTTCACGCCCGGGTGCTTGCGGCGGAACTCCGCGAGCAGCTTCGGCACGTGGTACTTGGCGGTGCTCACGGCGGAGATCGCCAGCTCGCCGCCGCCGCTGCCCTTGAGCGCGGCGAGCGATTCTTCCGCGACGCGCAGGCGCTGCGCCACGTCGCGCGCGCAGGCGACGAGCTCGCGTCCCGCGGGCGTCACGTCGACGCGCCGGCCCATCTGCTCCAAGAGCGGCAGCCCGGTCTCCTGCTCGAGCTGGCGCACCTGCATCGACACCGCGGGCTGGGTCAGGTGAAGCTCGGCGGCGGCGCGCGAGAACGAGCGCAGCCGCGCCACCGCCTCGAACACCCGCAGCCGTCGGAAACTCGCGTGTCTGAGAGACATTGTCAAGTAGATCTTATAGGGACGATAAGAAACTGTGAATTGTGCTTATGAAGCGCCCGGCGTACAACTCCCGTCTCCAGGAGGAAGCATGAGCACCAGCAAAGAGAGCTCGTACCGGGCCGGGGTCAAGGCCTACCGCCAGACCTACTGGGAGCCCGGCTACCGCGTGCGCGACACCGACATCCTCGCCTGCTTCAAGATCACGCCGCAGCCGGGGGTCGAGCGCGAGGAAGCCGCGGCTGCGGTCGCCGCCGAATCCTCCACCGGCACCTGGACCACCGTCTGGACGGATCTCCTCACCGACCTCGAGCACTACAAGGGGCGCGCCTACCGTATCGAGGACGTGCCCGGCGATCCTGACCGCTTCTACGCGTTTGTCGCCTACCCGATCGATCTGTTCGAGGAGGGCTCGGTGGTGAACGTGTTCACCTCGCTCGTGGGCAACGTGTTCGGGTTCAAGGCGATCCGGGCGCTGCGCCTGGAGGACGTGCGCTTCCCGATCGCCTACGTCATGACCTGCGGCGGCCCGCCGCACGGCATCCAGGTCGAGCGCGACCGGATGGACAAGTACGGCCGGCCGCTGCTCGGCTGCACCATCAAGCCCAAGCTCGGCCTCTCGGCCAAGAACTACGGCCGCGCGGTCTACGAGTGCCTGCGCGGCGGCCTGGATTTCACCAAGGACGACGAGAACGTCAACTCGCAGCCCTTCATGCGCTGGCGCGACCGCTTCGGCTACGTGATGGAGGCGGTCAAGAAGGCGGAAGCTGAGACCGGCGAGCGCAAGGGCCATTACCTCAACGTCACCGCGCCGACGCCGGAGGAGATGTACCGGCGCGCCGAGTTCGCGAAGAGCCTGGGCGCGCCGATCATCATGCACGACTACCTCACCGGCGGGTTCTGCGCCAACACGGGCCTGGCCAACTGGTGCCGCGAGAACGGGGTGCTGCTGCACATCCACCGTGCGATGCACGCGGTGATCGACCGCAATCCCCACCACGGCATCCACTTCCGGGTGCTCACCAAGGCGCTGCGGCTCTCCGGGGGCGATCACCTGCACACGGGCACCGTGGTCGGCAAGCTCGAGGGCGACCGCCAGGCAACCCTCGGCTGGATCGACCTGCTGCGCGAGAAGTCGGTGAAGGAGGATCGCGAGCGCGGCATCTTCTTCGACCAGGACTGGGGCGCGATGCCCGGCGCCTTCGCGGTTGCCTCGGGCGGGATCCACGTCTGGCACATGCCGGCGCTGCTCGCGATCTTCGGCGACGATGCCGTGTTCCAGTTCGGCGGCGGCACGCTCGGCCACCCTCAGGGCAATGCCGCGGGCGCGACGGCCAACCGCGTTGCGCTCGAGGCCTGCGTGCAGGCGCGCAACGAGGGCCGGAGCATCGAGCGCGAAGGCAAGGACATCCTCACGGCCGCGGCGCGCCACTCGCCCGAGCTCAAGGCCGCGATGGAGACCTGGAAGGAGATCAAGTTCGAGTTCGACGTCGTCGACCGGCTCGCCGCGGTGAACGCATGAAAAACGAAACCTTCTCGTATCTCCCGGCCATGACGGCGCCGCAGGTGCGCAAGCAGGTCGAGCACATCGTCGCGCGCGGCTGGAACGCAGCGATCGAGCATACCGACCCGAAGCGCAGGGGCGGCTCGTACTGGACCATGTGGAAGCTGCCTCTGTTCGGCGAGCGAAGCGTCGATCGCATCCTCGCCGAGGCCGAGGCCTGCCGCAAAGCGAACCCCGGGCACCTCGTGCGCCTCATCGGCTACGACAACGCGCGCCAGACGCTCGGCATGGCGTTCGTCCTTCCCCATGCTTGAAGCGCTGATCTTCGATCTCGACGGCACGCTCGCGGACACCGAGGAGCTTCACCGCCGGGCGTTCAACCAGGCGTTCCTGGAATTCGGTCTGGGGTGGGACTGGGGCCTCGATCTGTACGCCGAGCTGCTGCAGGTGTCGGGCGGCGCCGAGCGCATCGCGCGCTACATTGACCGCCTCGAGCATTCCGCCGCGGACAAGACGCGGCTGCGGCGGCTCGTGCCCTCGCTGCATCGCGCCAAGACCCGGATCTACGGCGAGCTGGTCGCGGACGCGCAGCTGATCGCGCGCCCCGGCGTGCGCCGGCTGATCGGCGAGGCGCGCGCCGCGGGTCTGCGCATCGGGATCGCGGCGACCTCGGTTTCCGCGAGCGTGCTCCCGCTCCTCATCGCTGCGCTCGGAGCGGAGCTCGCGGCCGGCGTGTCGGCGGTGGTTTCAGCCGACCAGGTCGCGCGCAGGAAGCCCGCGCCCGACCTCTACGAGCTGCTGCTCGCGACGCTGCGGGTGAGCGCCGGCGACGCGGTCGCGTTCGAGGACTCGGCGAACGGCCTTGCCGCGGCGAAAGCGGCGGGTCTCTACACGGTGGTCACGCCGAGCCGCTGGACGATCGGCCAGGGGTTCGACGGCGCCGACCTGCTCCTCGATTCGCTCGAAGACGTCGATGTTGCGCGCGTCCAGCGCCTGCTGGGAGAAGCGCATGCCGCCGCGTGAGACGACGCTCACCGAGTTCATCATCGGCGAGCAGCGCAAGTTTCCCGGCGCGACCGGCGGGTTCACCGCGCTCGTCAACGACATCCGGCTCGCCTGCAAGCGCATCGCGTACCTCGTAGGCAAGGGCGCGCTCGCGGGCATGCACGGCGCCGCGGGCTCGGCCAACGTGCAGGGCGAAGCGCAGCAAAAGCTCGATGTCGAGGCCAACGAGGTCTTCCTGCGCACCTGCGAGTGGGGCGGAACGCTCGCCGGCATGGTTTCGGAGGAACTGGCGCAGCCCTACCGGATCCCCGGCGAGTTTCCGAAGGGCCGCTACCTGCTCGCGTTCGATCCGCTCGACGGCTCCTCGAACATCGACGTCAACCTCTCGGTCGGCTCGATCTTTTCGGTGCTGCGCGCGCCCGAAGGCGTCGCCGAGCCCGCGGAGCGCGATTTCCTGCAGCCGGGCGCGCAGCAGGTCTGCGCCGGCTACGCGATCTACGGCCCTACGACGATGCTCGTGCTCACGTTCGGCCACGGCGTGCACGGCTTCACGCTCGATCGCGAGATCGGCGAGTTCATCTACACGCATCCGGACCTGCGCGTTGCCGAGGAGACGAGCGAGTTCGCCATCAACACCTCGAACAGCCGCTTCTGGGAGCCGGCGGTCAAGCGCTACGTCGACGAGTGCCTCGCGGGCAAGAGCGGGCCGCGCGGCAAGGACTTCAACATGCGCTGGATCGCCTCGCTCGTCGCCGAGGCGCACCGCATCCTCATGCGCGGCGGAGTGTTCCTCTACCCCCGCGACGAGCGGGAAAAGAGCCGCTCCGGACGCCTGCGTCTGCTCTACGAGGCGAACCCGATCGGCATGGTGATCGAGCAGGCGGGCGGGCGCGCGAGCACGGGCTACGGCCCGGTGCTCGAGGTCGCGCCGACGTCGCTTCACCAGAGGACCGGATTCGTGTTCGGCGCGCGGCGCGAAGTCGAGCGCATCGAGACCTATCACCGCGACTACAACGAGCGGCCGTACGATGCACCGCTGTTCGGCACGCGCGGGCTGTTCCGCGCCGCGAACGGCGCCTAGTCAGGGGGCCGGTCCATGTCCGCCAAGCACCCGATCATCGCCATCACCGGCTCCTCCGGGGCGGGTACCACCTCGGTCATGCGCACGTTCGACGCGATCTTCCGCCGCGAGGGTGTGAAGCCCTCGTTCGTGGAGGGCGACGCGTTTCACCGCTACGATCGCGCCGAGATGAAGGCGCGCATGACCGAGGAGCTCGCGCGCGGCAACCAGCACTTCAGCCATTTCGGTCCCGAGAACAACCTGTTCGAGGAGCTCGAGGCGCTGTTTCGCAGCTACGCCGGGAGCGGAACCGGGCGCACGCGCAAATACCTGCACGACGAGACCGAGGCCGCGGCCTGCGGGCAGAAGCCGGGCACCTTCACGCCATGGCAGGACCTGCCCGCCGACACCGACGTGCTGTTCTACGAGGGGCTGCACGGCGCGGTCGTCACCGACAAGGTGAACATCGCGCAGCACGTCGACCTGCTCATCGGCGTGGTGCCGGTGATCAACCTGGAGTGGATCCAGAAGCTGCACCGCGACAAGGGCGCGCGCGGCTACTCGACCGAGGCCGTGACCGACACCATACTGCGGCGCATGCCGGACTACATCAACTACGTCATCCCGCAGTTCGGGCGCACGCACATTAACTTCCAGCGCGTGCCGATCGTCGACACCTCGAACCCGTTCATCGCGCGACATATCCCGTCGGCCGACGAGAGCTTTCTCGTGATCAGGTTCGCCGACCCGCGCGGCATCGATTTTCCGTACCTGCTCACCATGCTGCACGACTCGTTCATGTCGCGCCCGAACACCATCGTCGCGCCCGGCGGCAAGATGGATCTCGCGATGCAGCTCATCTTCACGCCGATGGTCTGGCGGCTGATGGAGCGCAGAAAACTCGCACTGGAAAAAGGATAGGAGGGGATTCCCGATGGCGCTCGTTTCGCTGCGGCAGCTGCTCGACCATGCCGCCGAGCACGGCTATGGCGTGCCGGCCTTCAACATCAACAACCTGGAGCAGATCCAGGCGATCATGCAGGCCGCCGAGGAGACCTCGAGCCCGGTGATCCTGCAGGCCTCGGCGGGCGCGCGCAAGTACGCGGGCGAAGCGTTCCTGCGCAAGATGGTCGAGGCGGCGGTCGAGGCCTATCCGGCGATCCCGGTGGTGCTGCACCAGGACCACGGCGCGAGCCCCGCGGTGTGCCAGAGCGCGATCCGCTCGGGGTTCACCAGCGTCATGATGGACGGCTCGCTCCTGGAAGACATGAAGACGCCCTCGAGCTACGAGTACAACGTCGAAGTGACGCGCAAGGTCGCTGAGATGGCGCACGCGATCGGCGTCTCGGTCGAGGGCGAGCTCGGCTGCCTCGGGTCTCTCGAGACCGGCACCGCGGGCAAGGAGGACGGCGTGGGCGCGGAAGGCGCGCTTTCGCGCGAGCAGCTGCTCACGGACCCCGACCAGGCGGCGGACTTCGTGCGCCGCACCGACGTGGACGCGCTCGCGGTCGCGATCGGAACTTCGCACGGCGCCTACAAGTTCACAAAAAAGCCCACCGGCGACGTGCTCGCGATGGACCGCATCCGCGCGATCCACGCGAAGATGCCCGGCACGCACCTCGTGATGCACGGCTCCTCGTCGGTGCCGCAGGATTGGCTCGCGGTGATCCGCGAGAACGGCGGCCGGATCAAGGAAACCTACGGCGTGCCGGTCGAGGCGATCCGCGAAGGCATCCGCCACGGCGTCCGGAAGATCAACATCGACACCGACATACGCCTTGCGATGACCGGCGCGATGCGCCGCGCGATGGCGCGGGACCCGGCCGAGTTCGACCCGCGCAAGTTCCTCAAGGAGGCGATGCTCGCGGCGCGCGCGCTGTGCAAGGAGCGCTTCGAGGCGTTCGGCTGCGCCGGCCAGGCGGCGCGCCTGCGGCCCGAGCCGCTCGAGCGCATGGCGCTGCGTTATCCGAAATCAAGGTCGCGCGCGGCGTGATTTTCTAAGATAATTTTTCTTCCCATGAACGATCTCGCCACGGCGCCCTTGAACCGCACCGCAACCAAGCCCGAGGCCGAGATGGCCAACGCGCTGCGCGCGCTCGCCATGGACGCGGTGGAGACCGCCAAATCGGGGCATCCGGGCATGCCGATGGGCATGGCCGAGATCGCGGTCGCGCTCTGGGGCCGGCACCTGCGGCACAACCCGGCAAACCCGGCGTGGCCGAACCGCGACCGGTTCGTGCTCTCCAACGGCCACGGCTCGATGCTGCTTTATTCGCTCCTGCACCTCACCGGCTACGGCCTGCCGATCGAGGAGCTGAAGCGCTTTCGCCAGCTCGGCTCGAAGACGCCGGGGCACCCGGAGCGCGGCTGCGCGCCCGGCGTCGAGACCACCACCGGTCCGCTCGGGCAGGGGGTCTCGAACGCGATCGGCATGGCGCTCGCCGAGCGACTGCTAGCGGCGCATTTCAACCGGCCGGGATTCGACGTCGTCGACCATCACACCTTCGTTTTCATGGGCGACGGCTGCATGATGGAAGGCGTCTCGCACGAAGCGTGCTCGCTCGCGGGAACGCTCGGCCTCGGGAAGCTCATCGCGTTCTACGACGACAACGGCATCTCGATCGACTCGGAAAAAGCGCACATCGCCAACTGGTACACCGACGACGTGCCCAAGCGCTTCGCCGGCTACGGCTGGCAGGTGATCGCGAACGTCGACGGCCACGACGTGCGGGCGGTGGACCGCGCCATCCGCAAGGCGAAGCGTGAAAAGACGCGTCCCACGCTGATTTGCTGCAAGACGGTGATCGCGAAAGGCGCCCCCAACAAGGCGAACACGGGCGCGGCGCATGGCGCGCCGCTCGGCGCGGCGGAAGTGGCGGCGACGCGCGCCGCGATCGGCTGGCCGCATGCGCCGTTCGTCGTCCCGCCGCAGGTGTACGCCGCGTGGGACGCGCGCGCCGCGGGCAAGCGCGCAGAGCGCAAGTGGGCGAAGCTGTTCGCGGCCTACGAGGAGGCGCATTCGGAGCTCGCGGCGGATTTCCTGCGCCGCATGAAGGGGGAGCTGCGGGAGGATTTTTCTTCCCGTGTTGAATCCCTGGTAAAAGAGATCGAAGCAAAGGCGGAAACGGCCGCCACACGCAAGGCGTCGCAGAACGTGCTCGAGGCGCTCAAGCCCGCACTGCCGGAGCTGCTGGGCGGCTCGGCCGACCTCACCGGCTCGAACCTCACCATGGTGAAGGCCTCCAGGGCGATCGGGCGCGAGGGCGAGGGCAACTACCTCTTCTACGGCGTGCGCGAATTCGGCATGTGCGCGATCATGAATGGCATCGCGCTGCACGGCGGCTTCATTCCCTACGGCGGCACCTTCCTCGTGTTCTCGGATTACGCGAGGAACGCGATCCGCATGGCGGCGCTGATGGGCGTGCGCGTCGTGTATGTCTTCACGCACGATTCGATCGGCCTGGGCGAGGACGGCCCCACGCATCAGCCGATCGAGCACGCCGCGAGCCTGCGGCTCATTCCCAATCTGGATGTCTGGCGCCCCTGCGACACGGTGGAGAGCGCGATCGCGTGGGCCTCGGCAATCGAGCGCAGCAACGGGCCGACGGCGCTGCTGCTCTCCCGGCAGAACCTGCCGTTTCACAAGCGCGATCCCGAGCAGCTCGCTGCCGCCCGAAAGGGCGGCTATGTCCTTTCGGAGGCTGCCGGCGCGCCGCGCGCGGTGATCGTGGCGACCGGCTCGGAGGTGCCGCTCGCGCTTGGGGCGCAGAAACTTCTGGCCGAATCCGGAATCCATGCGAGGGTGGTGTCGATGCCTTCGACCTCGGTGTTCGATCGCCAGGACGCGGCGTACCGAGACTCGGTGCTGCCGCCGGCGCTGCCCCGCATCGCGGTCGAGGCGGGCGTCACCGCCGGCTGGTGCAAGTACGTCGGCGAGCGCGGTGCGGTGGTCGGCATCGACCGCTTCGGCGAATCGGCGCCCGCAAGCGACCTTTTCCAGCACTTCGGGTTCACGCCGGAGAACGTGGTCAAAGCGGTAAGGAGCGTAGTCAAATGACGATCAAAGTTGCCATCAACGGATTCGGGCGTATCGGGCGCATGGTGCTGCGCGCCCATTACGAAGGCGGCAAGAAGCACAAGCTGCAGTTCGTCGCGGTCAACGACCTCGGCGACGCGGCGACCAACGCGCATCTGCTCAAGTACGACACGGCGCACGGGCCTTTCCCGTCGAAGGTGCGGGTCGACGGCGACAGCATCGCCGTCGACAACGATCGCATCAAGGTCGTGGCCGAGCGCGACCCGGCCAAGCTGCCGTGGAAGGCGCTCGGCGTCGATATCGTGCTGGAGTGCACGGGGCTCTTCACCAGCAAGGCGAAGGCGGGCGCCCATCTGCAGGCGGGCGCGAAGAAGGTGGTGATCTCGGCGCCGGGTGAAAAGGACGTCGACCGTACCGTGGTGTTCGGCGTGAACCACCAGACGTTAAAAGGGACAGACAGCGTGATCTCGAATGCCTCTTGCACGACCAACTGCCTCGCGCCGCTCGTCAAGGCGATCGACGACCGCATCGGCGTTGCCGCGGGCCTGATGAACACGATCCACTCGTTCACCAACGACCAGGTGCTGACCGACGTCTATCACAAGGATCTGCGCCGCGCTCGCGCCGCGGGCCACAACATGATCCCGACCAAGACTGGCGCAGCGGCTGCGGTGGGCCTGGTGCTGCCGCACCTGAACGGCAAGCTCGACGGCTACTCGATCCGCGTACCGACCCTCAACGTCTCGATCGTCGATCTCACTTTCGTCGCCAAGCGGCCGACCACCGTCGAAGAGGTGAACAAGGCGGTCAAGGCCGCGGCAGAAGCCGAGCTGAAGGGCGTGCTCGAGTACAGCAGCGAGCCGCTCGTGTCGTCGGACTTCAACCACAATCCGGCGAGCTCGATCTTCGACTCCACGCTGACGCGCGTCTCGGACGGCACGCTGGTCAAGGTCTCGTCGTGGTACGACAACGAATGGGGCTTCTCCAACCGCATGCTCGATGTCGCCGCGGCTTTCGCGGAAGTCGGCGCCGAGGTCGCGACCGCGAAGTAGATGAAGTTCAGGCGGATGGCCGAGGTGGACCTGCGCGGCAAGCGGGTCCTGATCCGCGCCGATCTCAACGTGCCGCAGGACGAGGCAGGCGGGATCGCCGACGACACCCGCATCCGCGCCTCGGTGCCCGGCATCAGGCTGGCGCTGGAAAAAGGCGCAGCCGTGATGGTGACTTCGCATCTCGGACGCCCGAAAGAGGGAACGTTCGACGCAAAGGATTCCCTCGCGCCGGTGGCGAAACGGCTGGGTGAGCTTCTGGGCTTTGACATCGAATTGATCCGGAACTGGACGGAAGGCGTAAGTGTTTCGCCAGGCAAGGTTGTCCTGCTCGAGAACTGCCGGTTCAACGTCGGCGAGAAAGCCGACGACGAGGCGCTGGCGAGGAAGATCGCCGCGCTCTGCGACGTCTACGTCAACGACGCCTTCGGCACCGCGCACCGCGCCGAGGCGACCACGCACGGCGTGGCGCGCTTCGCCAGGGTCGCCTGCGCCGGGCCGCTCATGGCCGCGGAGCTCGATGCGCTCGGCAAGGCGCTCGCCAGCCCGGCGCGGCCGCTGATCGCCATCGTCGCCGGCTCCAAGGTCTCCACCAAGCTCACCATCCTCGCGGCGCTGGCGCGCAAGGTCGACCGCCTGATCGTCGGCGGCGGCATCCTGAACACGTTCCTGCTCGCCAAGGGCTACCCGGTCGGCAAGTCGCTCGCCGAGCCGGACCTCGCGGAAGAGGCGCGCAAGATCATGGCCGCGACCGAGGTGCCCCTGCCCGAGGACGTGGTGGTCGCGACCGAGATCTCGGCGCGCGTGCGCCCGGCCGTCACCGAGCCTGCGCAGGTCGCGGCCGACGACCGCATCCTCGACATCGGGCCGAAGAGCGCGGCCAGGCTCGCCGCGCTCCTCGGCGAGGCGCGCACCATCATCTGGAACGGCCCGATCGGCGTGGTCGAGTTCGACCAGTTCGCCAGGGGCACCGAAACCATCGCGCGCGCGATCGCGGCCTCGCAAGCGTTCTCGATCGCCGGCGGCGGCGACACCATCGCCGCGATCAACAAGTTCGGCGTTGCCGACCGCATCGGCTACATCTCGACCGCCGGCGGCGCGTTCCTCGAATTTCTCGAAGGTAAGACGCTGCCGGCGGTCGCCGCGCTCGAGGCGAGGGCGTAGAGGCGCGCTAGCGCCTGCGCAGGCAGGCGCGGAAATGGTCGCGCGCGAACGGCGAGCACGGCTGGTTGCCCTCCTTGCCGAGCAGCGCCGCCCAGCCGGCGTAGGAATCGGGCGCGACGTGGTAGAGCGCGCTCTTCGCGAGGTCGCGAGCGATCGCGGCGGCGCCGAGCTGCCGGCGGCTCTTGTGCCGCAGGCGGCGCCATTGGACAAGTTCGAAGCCGTGCACCGCGGCGCAGCGCTCGAGCGGCTCCCGCGACCAGAAGATGTGGTGCTCGATCAGGCGCGCGTACCACCAGCGCCGGGTGCCGAAGCGTCTCGGCCAGGCGCTCTGCGAATCGCCGCTTTCGATCAGCACGAACCCGCCGGGCGCCAGCAGCGCGCGCAGGTTGGCGAACGCGTTGCGCGGGCGATGCAGGTGCTCGAAGACGTCGAACGCGGTGACCACGTGGTAGCGGTGCCCGCTCCACGCGAGCGAGGCGCTGTCGAGAACTCCCTCGATGAACTCGCCATTCAGCGCGCGCTCCAGCCCCGGATAGCGCAGCACGTCGAGCGCCGAGCGCAGCCCGGCAACGCCGGCGGCCGCGCACGCCGCGAGCAGGTCGCCGCCCGCGGCGCCGATGTCGAGCAGGTCGAAGGCGTCGCGCCCGGCCGTGCGCCGCAGCGCGGCCACTTCCGCCGCGTAGTCGTGCGCGGCCATCCACTTGGCTCCCAGCTGGCGCTCGAAGATCGCCGCCAGGAACGCTGCATCCGGCAGCGGTGACTTGTAGGCCAGCCCGCACGCCGCGCACTCGAAGAGCCGGATGCCGTGCGCGGGCGTCGGCACGCGCTCGCCGCCGAACGGGTAGCAGCGCTCGGGGATCGCGCCGCGGTCGCGGCGCTCGCCGGCGTCGCAGGCGGGGCAGCGCGCGACCTCCAGCCAGCGCGACCGTATCGGGTCCATGCCGATGGAAGAGGAGCAAGCGCCGTGCCGGCGGATCCTGCGCCGGGCTCGTCTCTGAAGTAGCAGCCGCAAAATCCGCTCGCGCTGCGCGATCTGTTGCGCGCAGCCGACAAAAAGGCGCGTCCGTCATGCCCGACGCGTAGCGCTAACTGCTTGAGGCCCATCGCCATTCATAGGCTGGCACGAAGCTGGCAGGGGTTGAGCGCACGGCGCGGTTTTGCGACCGCGTCTTTTTTCCCTTCATTAAACGATTGGAGGTTGTGATGAGTGAAATGCTGAAGAAGCTTTTTGTGGCGCTGGTCGGGCTGCTGTTCGCAGCGAGCCTGGGCACGGCGTACGCCGCCAGCCCGGGCCAGAGCGGCTATACCGGCGACACGCTGCAACAAACGCAGCCGCCGAAGGACTGCAAGAAGAACCCGAACGATCCGCGCTGCAAGGACGAGAAGTGAGCTGAACGCGGACGAGCAAGCTTGCCGGCCGGTCGGGGCGAATTCGTCCTCCCCCGATTCGCCGCCTCCGGCTCATCAACCGAGCGGCCGGCGCGGCGCAGCCTCTGACGAGGCTGCGCCGTTTTTGCCTCTGCCGGATTCCGCCATCGCTGCAATTAAAGGAAGGTGCCGAATCGACACGCCGCGCATCTCGCTGGTCACCTGCTCGTTCCAGCAGGCGCAGTACCTGGAGCAGGCCATGCGCTCGGTGCTGGAGCAGCGCTATCCGGCGCTCGAATACGTCGTCGTCGACGGCGGCTCGAGCGACGGCAGCGCCGAGATCATCCGCAGGCACGCCGCCGCCCTCGCCTACTGGGTCTGCGAGCCCGACGGCGGCCAGACCGACGCGCTGATCAAGGGCTTCGCGCGCTGCAGCGGCGAGATTCTCGGCTGGCTGTGCTCCGACGACCTGCTGCTGCCCGGGGCGCTGCGCAGCGTCGGCGAATTCTTCGCCCGCCACCCGAACGTGATGGCCGCTTACGGCGATGCGCTGTGGATCGACGCCGAGGGGCGCTTCCTGCGGCCGAAAAAGGAGATGAACTTCAGCCGCTTCGTCCTGCTGCACGACCACAACTACATTCCCCAGCCGTCCATGTTCTGGCGCCGCAGCCTCTACCAGGCGGTCGGCGGACTCGATCCGCGCTTCGAGCTGGCGATGGACTCCGATCTCTGGGCGCGCTTCTCGGCGCTGACCCGGATCGCGCACATCCCCGGCTACCTGTCGTGCATGCGCTTCTACACGCAGCAGAAGACGCGCGCGCGGCGCGGCGAAGCGCTGTGCGAGGACTCGATCATCCGGGTGCGCGCTACGCGCCGCGCCGCGCCGCCGCGGCGCCGCCTCGCGCTGCGGCTTGCGGCGCGCGCCCTGCGCATCGTCGCCAAGCTGCGCGCGGGGGGCTACGCCGCGGCGGTGCCGCGCGAGCACCTGCGCTGGCTGCAGGGCCTGAATGCCTCGCGGGTGACGGAATGAACGGCGTGCAACAGCTGCCGGTCGGCCCGGGGCGCTGGCACGTGCTGTTCGGCTGGCGCAGGCGTCCGCTGCTGGTGCCGGCGGGAACGCCGCTCGCCGCGCAGATGCGCTGCCTGCGCCACTTCATCGCCAGGCCGTTGCACCGGCTGGCCGCGGATTGCCTGCTGTGGCTGAACGCGCGCAGTCCCCTGGCGCTGCTGCCGGAGCTGCGCTTCGCGCGCGCGCGCGGCGCGCGCGAAACCATGCTCGAGGCGCCGTGCGCGACGATTCAGATCGGCACCCCCAGCCCGTACCGGAAGGCTTGCGCGCTGCTTATGGCGGAGCCGGGCCTGCCTTTCGCGCTGGCGAAGATCGCCATGGAGCGGCGCGCCGACGCCGCCGTGCAGGCCGAAGCCGGCTGGCTGCGCAGGCTGCGGCAGGTTCCCGACCTCGAAGGCCAGGTTCCGCAGCTGCTGGAGGAGGGCACCACGGCCGCGGGGCGGCGTTACCTGGTGACGAGCATCGCGCCGAGCACGGCGACCACCAGCGAGTTCACCGTGCGGCACGCGAGCTTTCTCGCCGCGCTGAGGCAGCTGCGCATGCGGGTCGAGGACTTCGAGCTCTCCGTCTGCCGCCGGCACCTGCAGGAGGCGCTCGCCCGGCTTGCGCCCGACATCGAGCCCGCCGCGCACGCGGCACTGCAGCGCGCGGTCGCAGATTGCGAGGAGCCGCTCGTGTACTGGTCCGGTCCCTATGTCGCGTCGCAGGGCGATTTCGCGCCGTGGAACATACGCACGCTCGGCGACCGGATCTTCGTCTTCGACTGGGAGTCGGCGCGTCCGGGCGCCAGCCCGCTCGACGATGTGCTGCACTATCTGCTGATCGGTCGCGCGGTGCACCGCCGCCGCCTGGGTGCCGCGCATCTCGCCAGGGCGATGGCGCAGGCGCGCAGCTTCGCCATGGCCGTCTATCCGCAATGGGACTGGCGCCCGCGGGTGGTGTCCGCGTTCGCGCTCGCTTACCTGCTCGGCGTGATCCTGCGCTACTCGACCCCGGACCGGCGCATCAGCTATTCGCATCCGGTGATCCGCCGCTACTGGCGGCTGATGGAGCGGCGCGCGGAATGGATGGCGGCATGAAGATTCTGCTCTCGGCGTATGCCTGCGAGCCGGGCAAGGGCTCGGAACCCGGCATCGGCTGGAGCTGGGCGCTCGGGCTGGCGCACGCCGGCCACGAAGTGTGGGTACTGACGCGCGCCAACAACCGGTCGGCGATCGAACGGGCGCTTGCCGACCGGCCCGAGGCGAACCTGCGCTTCATCTTCTACGATCTGCCGCGCTGGGCGCGCTGGTGGAAGCGCGGCGCGCGCGGCGTGCGCATCTACTACCTGCTGTGGCAGTGGGGCGCGTACCGGGCGGCGCGGCGCGTGTGCCGCGAGACGCGTTTCGATCTGGTGCACCACCTCACCTTCGGCGTCTTCCGCCATCCCTCGTTCCTCGGCCGGCTCGGGCTGCCGTTCGTGTTCGGGCCGGTCGGCGGCGGCGAGTCCGCGCCGCGCGCGCTGCGCCGCACCTTCCCGCTGCGCGGCTACCTGGCCGACCTGGCGCGCGACATGGCGAACTGGCTGGTGCGCGTCGATCCGCTGATGGCGTCGGTCTACAAGCGCGCCGGGCTGACCCTGTGCAAGACCGCCGAGACGCTGCAGCGCATTCCCGGCCGCTACCGGGACAAGTGCCGGGTGTACCTGGAGGTCGGCACCGATGCCCGGGTGCAGCCGCCGCCGCGCCACCATGCCACGGAGGGCCGATTCCGCGTGCTGTACGTCGGCCGCCTGCTGTACTGGAAGGGCGTGCATCTCGGGCTGATGGCCTTCGCCAGGCTGCTCGAGCGCCATCCCGAGGCGCACCTGACGATCGTGGGCAGCGGGCGCGACGAGCGCTGGCTGCACGCGCTCGCGCAGCGGCTCGGAATCGGCGAGGCGGTGACCTGGATCTCCTGGCTGGAGCGCGACGCGGTGCTGCAGGTGTATCCGCGCCACGACGTGTTTCTTTTCCCGAGCCTGCACGATTCGAGCGGCAATGCGGTGCTCGAGGCCCTTGCCGGCGGCCTGCCGGTGGTGTGCCTGAAGCTCGGCGGGCCGGGCGAGCTGGTCGACGATTCCTGCGGTGTGCGCGTGCTCCCCGGCGCGCCGGCGCAGGTCGTGCGCGGACTGGCGCGCGCACTGCTCGCGCTTGCCGACGAGCCGCGGCTGGTGGAGCGGATGTCGCAAGCGGCCGAGCGGCGGGCGCGCGTGCAGTTTTCCTGGCAATGCCAGGTCGCCCGCATGGAGGCGCTCTACCTGATGGTGCGCGCCGGCAGGACTGCGCCGGCGCAGCTGCTGCCGGACGGCGGGTAGCGCGATGCGCCGCTGGCTGCCGCTGCTATTCGCCGTCTTCGCCGCCAGCGCGAGCGCCGCGACGCGCCACGTCGATCCGGCCAGTCCGGCCGCCAGGGATGCCGGCGCAGGCGAAGACGGGCGACCCTACCGCACGCTCGCGCACGCGCTGAAGATGCTGCAGCCCGGGGACGAGCTCATCGTCGCGCCCGGCGTCTACCGCGAGGCGCTGCTGCTGCCGGAGCGCGATTGGGGCGATGCCGCCACGGTGATCCGCGGCACGCCGGGCGGCGCGGTGCTGATCAAGGGCTCGGATCTGGTCGAGGGCTGGGAGGCGCTGGGCGGGGGCGTGTTCGTCAGGCGCTCGTGGCGCGTTAACAGCCAGCAGGTATTCGTCGACGGCGAGCCGCTGCGCCAGATCGGCGGCAGCATCCTCAACGGCTACCCCGACAAGCCCGGCCACCCGATGAAAGCGCTGCACGCCGCGCAGGGCGGCATCTGGCCGGGGCGCACGGCCGGCGGGCGCGAGCAGCTGGTCGAGAACAGCTTTCACTACGACGCCGCGGAGCAGAGCCTGTACGTGAAGGTGCGCCACGCCTCGCTCGCCGGGCGCGCGGTCGAGGTGAGCGTGCGGCCCTACCTGGTGTTCGGCAAGGGACTGAAGAACGTCTCGCTGCGCGATTTGCGCTTGCAGCACGCCAATACCACGGCGCTCAACCAGTCGGGCGCGCTCACGCTGCTCGGCGACAACCTCGCCCTGGAGCGCATCGAGGTCAGCCACACGGATGGCAACGGCATGGACCTGACCGGCAACCGCATCACGATCAGCGCGAGCGTGGCCAACCACTGCGGCCAGACCGGCATCAAGCTGCGCGGCCGCGGCAACCGTATCTCCGACAGCGAGACCAGCTACAACAATACGCGCGGCTTCAACAAGTGGTGGGAAGCCGGCGGCGCCAAGTTCGTGGGCGAGGGCGGCCTGCGCGACTCGGAAATCGCCAACCACCGGGCGATCGGCAATCGCGGCGACGGCCTGTGGTTCGATTGGATGAACGACAACAATCGCGTCCACCACAGCGTCATCGCCTACAACAGCGGCTTCGGCATCCATTACGAGGCGAGCCGCAGGGCAAAGGTGCACGACAACTACGTGTTCGGCAACGGCCAGCGCGGCATCTACCTTCCCAACAGCCCGGATTCGGTGGTGTCGCACAACCTGGTGGCGAATAACGGCATGGAGGGCATCGCGGTCGTCAACGAGCGCAAGCCCAGCCGCCCGGAGATCACGGCGCGCGCCGCGCGCGTGGTCGGCAACGTACTCGCCTGGAACGGGCGCGCCGCAGTGGTGCTGCCTCCGGATACCGACGCCAACGTCTCCGACTACAACGTCTACCTGTACGACGGCGAGCCGCCGTCGTTCTCGCTCGGCTGGGGATCGCGCGATCGGCCGGTGCGCAAGGGCCTGGACGCCTGGCGCTCGGCGAGCGGCCAGGACGCGCACTCGCGCAGCGAGCGCCTGGCGCCGCCCGCGGAGCTGCGCAAGGCGCTGGCGGCGAAGGATCTGCCGCGCGACTGGTCGCCGGTTCTGGCGAGCGCCGATCGGCTCGGCGTGCGCCTGAAGGGGCTGGCGGCGGGACCGGCCCGATGAGCCCGCGGCTGCGTATCGTGGTGGTTCACAACCGCTATCGCCAGCGCGGCGGCGAGGACGCGGTGGCGGAGGCCGAGATCGCGCTGCTGCGCGCGCGCGGCCACGCGGTGCAGCTCTACCAGCGCGATAATCACGAGCTTGACCGCATCGGTCCCCTGCGGGCGTCGTCGCAGGCGTTCTGGTCGCGACGCACCGCGGCCGAGATCGGCGCGCTGTGCGCCGCGTTCCGGCCCGACCTGATTCACGCCCACAACACATTCGCGCTCGTCTCGCCCTCGCTGTACTGGGCCGCCGCGCGCGCCGGCGTGCCGGTGGTGCAGACGCTGCACAACTACCGGCTGCTGTGCGTGCAGGGAATGTTCCGCATGCGGGAGCGCGTCTGCGTGGACTGTTTGGGCCGCGTGCCGTGGCGCGGGGTGGTGCGCAGGTGTTACCACGACTCGGCGGCGCAATCGGCGGCGCTCGCCGGTGTGGTGACGCTGCACCGCATGCTCGGCAGCTTTCACGAGCGCGTGGCGCGCTTCGTTGCCCTGAACGAATTTTGCCGACGCAAGTTCATCGAGGGTGGCCTGCCCGCCGCGCGCATCGTGGTCAAGCCGAATTTCGTCGACATCGCGCCGCCGCCGGCCGCGCCGCGGCGCGGCGCGCTCTTCGTCGGCCGCCTGAGCGCGGAGAAGGGCATCGATACGCTGCTTGGCGCGCTCGATCGCGTTCCCGGCATCGAGGCCGAGGTGGTCGGCAGCGGGCCGGAAGCGGCGCGCGTCGCGGCACACGCCAGGACGCGCGCGCTCGGCTGGCTCGACGCCGGCGCGGTGCTCGCGCGCATGCGCGCGGCCGCGTACCTGGTCATGCCGAGCGTCTGGTTCGAGTGCTTTCCGCGCACCCTGGTGGAGGCGTTCGCGAGCGGATTGCCGGTGATCGCCAGCCGCATCGGCGCGCTCGCTGAGATGGTCGAGCACGGCCGCACCGGCCTGCTGTTCGAGCCGGGCTCGGCAGAGGATCTCGCGCGCCAGCTCGCGTACGCCCGATCCTCGCCCGCGCAGATGCGCGCCATGGGGGCGAACGCCCGCGCCGAGTACGAGGCGCGCTTCACCCCGCAGCGCAACTACGAGCAGCTGATGGACATCTACGCCGACGCCTTGTCCGCATACCGCCGGAGGGCCGCCGCGTGAACGACCGGCCGGCAGCGGAGGGCGCCGACGCCGCAGTGCTCGGCATGCCGATCGACGCGGCAAGCGCCGAGGCCTATGTCGAGCGCGTGCTCGCCTGGGCCGAGCGCGGCGAGTCGCGCTGCGTGTACGCGTGCAACGTGCACACGCTGGTGAGCGCGCGCCTGAACCCCGATTTCGCCTGGGTGATCAATCACGCCGATCTGCGCGTCCCCGACGGCGCGCCGATTGCTTGGCGCCTGCGGCGGCAGGGTCATCGGGGCCAGCGGCGCGTGGCGGGTCCGGACCTGATGTGGCTCTGCTGCGCACGCGCGGCCAGGGAGGGCCTGCCGGTGTTCCTCTACGGCTCGACCGAGACCACGCTGGCGCGGCTGCGCGCCAGGCTGCGCCGCGCTTTTCCGTCGCTGCGAATTGCCGGCAGCCTCGCGCCGCCGTTCCGGCCGTCCAATGCCGAGGAGGACCGGCGGGTGGTGCGCGCGATCGCCGAGTCCGGCGCACGGCTCGTGTTCGTCGGTCTGGGCTGCCCGAAGCAGGAGGCCTGGATGTTCTATCACCGCGAATCGATACCGGCCGTGATGCTGGGCGCCGGCGCGGCGTTCGATTTCCATGCCGGAACGGTGAAGCGCGCGCCGCGCTGGATGCAGGAGGCCGGTCTGGAGTGGGTGCACCGGCTGTCGCGCCAGCCGCGCCGGCTGTGGCGGCGCTATCTGGTCACCAACACGCTTTTCATCGCCTGGACCCTCGGCGAGATGCTGGGCGGCCGGGCGCGCGGAGGCAAGCCATGAACATCCAACCGGTGATTCTTTGCGGCGGCTCGGGGACGCGGCTGTGGCCGCTGTCGCGCGAGCACTATCCCAAGCAGCTGCTCGCCCTCAACGGCGAGCGCACTCTGCTGCAGCGGACCGCGGCGCGGCTGAACGCGCTGCGCGGCGTGAACGGCGACCAGACCGCCGACGCGGTGGTGGTCTGCAACGAAGCGCACCGCTTTCTCGTCTCCAGGCAGCTGAGCGGCGGGGGGCCGCGCGCGCGCAGGATCCTGCTCGAGCCGCTCGGGCGCGGAACCGCGCCGGCCCTGACGCTGGCGGCGATCGACGTCGTCGCGGACGACGATCCGGTGCTGGTGGCGATGCCCTCCGACCACGTGATCGCGCAGACCGAGGCCTTCGTGCGCAGCGTGGCGCGCGGCGCCGAGCTCGCCGCGGCCGGGCATGTGGTGACCTTCGGCGTGCCGCCCACGGCGCCCGAGACCGGCTACGGCTACATCCGCGCTGGCGAGCCGGTGCGCGGCGCCGGCGCCGCGGCGCAATACGTGGATTCGTTCGTCGAGAAGCCCGATGCGGCGACCGCGGCGGGCTACCTCGCCTCCGGGCGCTACCTGTGGAACAGCGGAATTTTCGCCGTGCGCGCCTCGGTCTGGATCGAGTGCATCTCCGAGTTTCATGGCGACATCTTCAGCGCCTGCGAGCGCGCGCGCCGCCTGGGAACCCTGGACGGCGGCTTCGTGCGCGTCGAGCGCGCGGCGTTCGAGGCCTGCCCGGCCGATTCGATCGACTGCGCGGTGATGGAGAAGCTCTGCCAGCGCGCGCCCGGCGAGCCGGGCGCGGCGGCGGCCGTCGTGCGCCTCGACGCCGGCTGGTCGGACGTCGGGGCCTGGAGCGCGCTGTGGGATATCGAGGCCAAGGACGGTGAGGGCAACGTGATCCACGGCGACGTGCAGGCGAGCGACACGCGCAACGCGCTGCTGATCGCGCAGCACCGGCTGCTCGCCTGCGTGGGGCTGGAGGACGTGGTGGTGATCGAGACCCCGGACGCGGTCATGGTGGCGCGCAAGGACAAGGCGCAGCAGGTGAAAGAGGTGGTCGCGCGGCTGCGCGCGGCCGGACGGCCCGAATGCCTCATGCACCGCAAGGTGCAGCGGCCGTGGGGCAGCTACGACGGCCTCGACAGCGGCGAGCGCTTCCAGGTGAAGCGCATCGTGGTCGAGCCGGGCGCCTCGCTGTCGCTGCAGATGCACTACCACCGCGCCGAGCACTGGATCGTGGTGCGGGGCACTGCCCGGGTGGTGCGCGGCGAGGAGGAATTCCTGCTGACCGAGAACCACTCGACTTACATTCCGATGGGCGTGCGCCACCGCCTGGAAAATCCCGGCCGCGTGCCGCTCGAGATCATCGAGGTGCAGTCCGGCGCTTATCTGGGCGAAGACGACATCGTGCGCCTCGAGGACCGCTACGGGCGCGCGCAAGCGCGGCCGAAAGTGTCGCCCTCGGCCGACGCAAAGCGCTTTCACGAACGCGTGGAAGGTGCGCGCGGCGGTGAGTAAGTGATGCAAACCGATGAATCGGCGTGGGTGAGCGGGTCTGGCATACAGGTTGCAGCAACCATGGCATGAGCGGCCTGGTCGACGTACTCAGACCCTTCAGCGACGAGCGGCCCGGCGCGGTGCTGCTGCGGCTGCTGCTCGCGCCGGCGGTGTGCGTCGCCGCGCTCGCGATGTGCGCGCTCGCGCTGGGCGAGCCGGCTTCGGAGCGCTATGTGATCCTGGCCGTGGTTGCGTTCATGGTCGCGCTGCAGGTATTCGGCGAGCTGCCGCTCGCCAACGGCGGCCCGCGGCCGGCCCCCGGCGGCCTGGTGCAGGACATCGCGCTCAAATGGGCCGCGGTGGCCGCGATCCTGCTGCTGCTCGGCTTCATCACCAAGCTGACCGGCCTGTATTCGCGCAAAGTCATGCTGACCTGGCTGGTCGTCACTCCGTTTGCCCTGCTGCTGGCGCGCGCGCTGGCGTGCCGGCTGCTGCCGAAGGTGATGATCGGCGCGGGCGAGCTGCGCAGCCGCGTGATCGTCGGCGCGAATCAGCTCGGCGACGAGCTGGCGAGCCGGATCCACGGCGACCCCTGCCTCGGCGACGTGGTCGGCTTCTTCGATGACCGGCACGAGCCGCGGCTGCGCGCGCGCACCCCGGGCTGCCTGGGCGGACTGGCCGATGTCGCGCCCTATGTGAAGCGCCACCACGTGAGCGAGGTCTACATCACGCTTCCGGTCACCAGCGATGCGCGCATCCTGCGCCTGGCGCGGGAGCTGCGCGACACCACCGCGTCGGTGTATCTGGTCCCCAACACCCTGCCCTTCGACGCGATCCAGGCGCGCGTCGGACAGATCGGCGGCATCCCGCTGCTGGCGGTCCTAGAGACGCCTTTCTACGGCGTCAACGCGCTGCTCAAGCGCGCGACCGACCTCGCGGTCGCCGGACTGGCGCTCGCCCTGCTCTGGCCGCTGATGCTCGCCATCGCGGCCGGGGTCAGGCTCGGCTCGCCCGGCCCGGCGCTGTTCCGCCAGCGCCGCTATGGGCTCGACGGAGAGGAATTCCTCGTGCTCAAGTTCCGCACCATGACCGTGTGCGAGGACGGCACGCGCATCGTCCAGGCGCGCCGCGACGACGGGCGCGTGACGCGCCTCGGCGCGTTTCTCAGGCGCGCCTCGCTCGATGAGCTGCCGCAGCTGCTCAACGTGCTCGAGGGCAGCATGAGCATGGTCGGTCCCAGGCCCCATGCGGTCGCGCACAACGAGCAGTACCGCGGGCTGATCCAGGGCTACATGATCCGGCACAAGGTGAAGCCCGGCATCACCGGCTGGGCGCAGGTGAACGGCCTGCGCGGGGAAACGCGCTCGGTCGAGCGCATGCGCCGGCGCATCGAGTACGACCTCGACTACCTCAGGAACTGGTCGCCGGCGCTCGATTTCCTGATCCTGTTCCGCACCGCGTTCGTGATGCTGAAGGATCCCAACGCCTATTGACCATGCCCGTGAACTTCGCCAAGACGATCGCCGCTGCGTCGCTCATGCTGGCGGCAACGTGCTGCCTGGCGCAGAGCGCGCCGCGGCAGACTCCGGCGCGGGCACCGACGCAGCCAGGACCGTGGGAGCAGGCACCGATGCGGGCGGCGCCAATGCAGCAGGCCCCGGCGCAGGCGTCGGTTCCGCAGGCGCCTGCGCAAGCCGCGGCGCGGGACGAATACAGGCTCGGCGTCGGCGACGTGATCCGCATCACGGTCTACGACCAGCCCGATCTGCTGACCGAGGTCGAGATCTCGGAAGGCGGATCTGTGAGCATGCCGCTGGTGGGCGAGGTAAAGGTCGGCGGCATGACGCGGGTCGGGGCGGCGCGCTCGCTCGAGGCGAGCCTGAAGAGCGGTGGCTTCCTCAAGGAGCCGAACGTGATCGTGCGGGTGCTCGAATACCGCAGCCAGAACGTGTCGGTGCTGGGCGAAGTGGGCAAGCCGGGCAAGTACCCGGTCACCAGGCCGACCAGCCTCACCGAGGTGATCGCCGTCGCCGGGGGCATCACCGCCAAGGGAAGCGAAACCGTGACCGTGGTCCAGACCGCCAGCGACGGCACGGTCGAGCGCCACGAGGTCTACGTCGGCAACCAGATGAATTCCGGCTCGGCGGCGCGCAACCTGCTGATCCGCGCCGGCGACACGGTGTTCGTGCCGGTGCTGCCGGTGTTCTACGTCTACGGCGAGGTGCGCCAGCCCGGCTCGTATCCGCTCGCCGCCGGCATGACCGTGATGCAGGCGCTGTCGGTGGGCGGCGGCCTCACGCCGCGCGGCTCGGAGCGGGGCATCCGCATCGAGCGGCGCGACGCCGGCAAGGTGGTGTCGCGCGCCGTGCGCGGGACCGACAAGCTGCGGCCGAACGACGTGCTGCGCGTACCGGAGAGCTGGTTCTGAGATGAGCTTCGCACGCCTCCTCGTCATCCTGCGCGCGCGCCTCGGCCTGATCGTCGGCGTGACGGGGCTGTTCGTGATCGCCGCCTGGGCCGCGAGCATTGCCATGCCGTCGCGCTATTACGCCGAGGCGAGCGCGCTGCTCGAGCAGCCCGCCGTCGACGCCACCGCGCTCACCGCGACCAGCGGGACCGGGTTCAATTATTTTCTCGCCACCCAGCGCGACCTGATTGCGAGCCGCAACGTTGCGATGCGCGTGATCGACCGGCTGGAACTGGAAAAGGACCCCGAGAATTCGCGCCGCCTGCTCGCTGGCCGCAGCCCGCTCGGGATGGTGCGCAGCTGGTTCGCGCGCTTCGCCTCCGGGGAGAGGGAAGAGGACCTGTCGCTGCGCGAGTGGATGGCCGAGCGGCTGCTCAAGGAGCTCTCGGTCAATGCCGGGCGCGACAGCCGCCTGCTCAAAGTCGGCTTCGGCTCGCGCAACGCCGAGTTTTCGGCCGCAGTCGCCAACGCCTTCATGCGCGCCTACCTCGAGGCCAATGTGCAGCTCAAGGCCTCGCCGGCGCGGACCGAGACGGCCTGGCTCGACGGCCAGCTGAAGGAGCTCCGCCAGACGCTCGAGCAGGCCGAGGCCAAGCAGTCGAAATTCCAGCAGGACAAGGGCATAACGGCGACCGAGGAGCGCATGGATTACGAGAACGCGCGCCTCGCCGACCTGTCCTCGCAGCTGGTGATGGCGCAATCCGAAACCTACGCCGCCGAGGCGCGCCGCCGCCAGTTGCACAGCTTCGCGAGCGGCCAGGGGCGCGCCGCCGGCGAGGTTCCGGGCGATGTGATCACGAGCCCGGTGGTGATGCGCCTGCGAGAGGACGTCGCGCAGCGCGAAGCGAAGCTGAAGGATATGTCGCGCCAGGTCGGCGCCAACCATCCGCGCTACCGGGCGGCCGCGGGCGAGCTCGAGCAGCTGCGCGCGCAGCTTTCCACCGAGATGCGCTCGGTGGCGCGGGGCCTCGCCTCGAGCGGCAACGTCGCGGGCCAGCGCGAGGCGTCGTTGCGCAGCGCGCTCGCGCGGCAGAAGGCGCGCGTGCTCGGGATGAAGAAAGACCGCGAGATGCTCGCCATGCTGGCGCGCGACGTCGAGAACGCGCAGCGAGCCTACAACGGCGCGGCGCAGCGCGTCTCGCAGGCGCGCATCGAGGGCGCGAGCGAGCGGCCGAACGCCTCCGTGGTCGATACTGCGACGGCGCCGACGCGGCCCGCCAGCCCGCGGCTGGCGCTGAACGTGCTGATCGGCGGCGCGCTCGGACTCGCGCTCAGCCTCGGCCTGGCGCTGCTGCTCGAGTCCGCCTACCGCCTGGTGCGCTCGGAAGAGGACCTGGTCGAGGTTCTCGGCGTGCCGCTGCTGGCGGTGCTGCCGCCGCGCTCGGCGCGCGGCGCGATGGCGCGCGCGCTCGGCGCCCCCAACGTCTACTCGCTGCCCAAGCCGTGAAAGCATGAAACACATGAGCGAATCCGCAAGCGCCGAGCAGGCCACGCCCGCGGCCGAGATCGACAATCGCACGATCGGCCGCATCCTGATCGACATGGGCAAGCTCAAGCCCAGGGACGAGCTGCGCGTGTTCAAATTGCATCGCGAAAAGTTGCTGCGCTTCGGCGAGGCGGCGCGCCGGCTCGGGCTGGTCAGCACCGCCGACATCCAGTACGCGCTCTCGGTGCAGTTCGGCCTGCCCTACGTCTACGGCGCCCCCGGCGGCCTCAGCCCGGAGCTGGTCGCCGCGCACGATCCGTTCGACCGCCAGCTGGAGTCGCTGCGCGACCTGCGCGCGCAGCTGCTGCTGCACTGGTTCGGGCCCGATTGCCGGACCCTCGCCGTGCTCAGCACCGACGGCGGCGACGGCCGGAGCTATGTCGCTGCGAACCTCGCGGTGCTGTTCGCGCAGCTGGGCGAGAAGACGCTGCTGATCGACGCCGACCTGCGCTTTCCGCGCCAGCACCGGATCTTCCGCCTCATGGGCAGCAGGGGGCTGGCGCACGCGCTGTACGCGCGCGCCATGAACGGCAGCGCCGAGAAGGTGCCGTATTTCGAGAACCTGTTCGTGCTGCCGGCCGGAGCGGTGCCGCCGAATCCGGCCGAGCTGCTCAGCCGCGGCGAGCTCTCCGCCCTGCTGAGCGACGCCAGGCGCCGCTACTCCGTGGTGCTGATCGACACGTCGGCGTCGGCGCGCGGCTCGGATGCGCAGATCGTCGCCGCGCGCGCCGGCGGCGCGCTGCTGGTCGCGCGCCACAACCGCACCGAGCTCGGCCAGCTGCGGCGCCTGCACGACGCGGTCGTGCGCGGCGGCGCGCGCGTGGCCGGGACGGTGCTGAACAGGATCTGAGCCCGGGGCGGCCGTCGATGAGCGACCCGATCGGCAAGCACTCGCGCATCTACGTCGCCGGCGGCCGCGGCATGGCCGGCTCGGCGCTGGTGCGCGCGCTGCGCGCGCGCGGCTACGCCAACCTCGTCACCCGCACGCACCAGCAGCTCGACCTGACCGACCAGGCCGCCACGCGCCGCTTCATGCGCGACATGCGTCCGGACTACGTGTTCCTGGCCGCGGCCAAGGTGGGCGGCATCCTGGCGAACGACACCTACCGCGGCGATTTCATCTACCAGAACCTGATGATCGAAGCGAACGTGATCCAGGCCGCGCTGGAGGCGGGCGTGCGGCGGCTCCTATTTCTCGGCTCGAGCTGCGTCTATCCGCGCGACTGCCCGCAGCCGATCCGCGAGCAATACCTGCTCAGCGGCCCGTTCGAGCCGACCAACGAGCCCTACGCGGTCGCCAAGGTCGCCGGCATCAAGCTGTGCGAGGCCTTCAACCGGCAGCACGGCACGCGCTACCTGTCGGTGATGCCCTGCAACCTGTACGGCCCGTACGACAACTTCGACCTGCGCTCCAGCCACCTGCTGCCGGCGCTGCTGCACAAGGCCCACCGCGCGCGGCGCAACGGCGGGCGCGATCTCGAGATCTGGGGCAGCGGCACGCCGCGGCGCGAGTGGCTCCATGTCGAGGACTTCGCCGCCGCCTGCGTGCTGCTGATGGAAAAGGACGCCGAGCCCGGCCTGTGGAACGTCGGCGCCGGCGAGGACCTGAGCGTCGGGGAGCTGGCGCAGATGGTGATGCACATCGTCGGGCTGGAAGGCGAGCTGCGCTACGATGCCTCGAAGCCCGACGGAGTGATGCGCAAGCTGCTCGACAGCTCGCGCATGAGGGCGCTCGGCTGGCAGCCGGCCACCCGTCTCGCGCAGGGCATCGAGCGCACCTACCAGTGGTGCCTGGCGAACGATGTCTTCGAGAGCGAAAGGGCGGCGGCCTAGGCGTGCGCCCGGCCGCCATCCTGGCGCGGCTCGGGCCGGCGGCGTGGGCGGTCGCCGACCAGTGCGTTGTCAGCGCCGCCAACTTCCTCACCGTATACGTCTTCGCGCGCACCATGAGCGCCGCCGCCTTCGGCGCGTTCGCGATCGCCCAGACCGCGCTGCTGCTGCTCACCAGCATGCAGAGCGCGCTGCTCGCGCAGCCGCACAACGTGCTGGGCGCGAGGCTGGAGGGCACCCGCTACCGGAGCTTCACCACGGCGCTGCTGCTCGCTCAGGCCGCCGGCAGCGTGGCGCTGTGCGGCCTGCTGGCGGCGGCCGGGCTGCTGCTGAGCGCATCGATCTCGCCGCGCGGCGGCAGCGTCGTGCTGGCGCTCGCGCTCGCGGCGCTGCCGTGGATGGGCCAGGAGCTCGTCCGGCGCGTGCTCTATACGCGCGGCGAATCGCGCGCCGCGCTGGCCAATGACCTGCTCACCTATGGACTGCAGCTTTGCGGCGCCATCGTCCTGGTACGGGCGCTGGGCGAGTCCGCGCGCCCCGAGACCGCGCTCGCGGTGCTGGGCTGGTCCTCGCTCGCCGGCGTGGCCGCGGGCGCCTGGCAGCTGCGCGGCCACGTCGCGCTGCGCGGCCTCGAGCGGGCTGCGCTGCGCGCCTCGATCGCCGAGGTGTGGGGCTTCGGCAAATGGCTCGGCGCGCAGAACGCGCTCGCCTGGCTCGGCACGCAGGGGCACGCCTGGATCGTCGCGGTCATGCTGGGCGCCGAGCAGGTCGGCCTGTACCGCGCCGCCACCCACCTCGTGAACGTGCTCAACCCGATCCGGCAGGCGGCCTACAACTACCTGCCCGCGCGCGGCAGCCTGTCGTACCGCGACGGCGGCGGCGCCGGGCTTGCGCTGTGGATGCGCAAGGTGTCGCGCGTGCTTGCGCTCGCGCCGCTGCCGCTGTGCGCGCTGCTGGTCGCCTTCCCGGGGCCGCTGCTCGCGCTGGCCTACGGCGACAAGTACGCGAGCGTGGAGCTGGCGCTCATTTTGGCCCTGTCGGCGGCGAGCCAGTACTTCACCTTCATCAAGTATCCGTTCGACGTCGGCATCCTCGCTCTCGGCAGTCCGCGCTCGATCTTTCTGCTCTACCTGCTCCCGGTGCTGATGCTGTTCACGACCGGCGTCGCGCTGGTGCATTTTCTCGGAATACTGGGCGTGCCGCTGTCGGGAATACTCATCAATTCGGTCCTGCTCGCTGCCACTGTCGCCGCGTACCTGCGCCTGGCGCGCGGCGCGCGTGCGGCGGTGCGCACGCCCGAGGTGGGCGCGCGCGCGCTGCCCGGAAAGGTCCACGGATGATGCTGCGCGATTTGCCGCCCGAAGTCGCCCTGTTCGGCGAATGGAACACGAGCAACCTCGGCGATCGCGCCATCCACCGCGGCGCGCGCGCGTTCTTCGAGAGCTGCGGCTGGCGCACCAGCTCCTACGCATTCGGCTCGCTGCTGCCGGTCGACACCTCCCCCGCCGGCGGCGTGCGTCCTGCCGATCGGGTCGGCGCAGCGGCAATCCGCGCGGTGCTGCCGCCGCTGCTCGCGCAGGCGCTGCGCGGCGTGCGCCAGCGCTACCGGATCGCGCGCCTGCTGCCGGCGCTGCGGCGGGCGCAAGCGATATCGGTCGGCGGCGGCGCGCTGCTCGACGGCGCCGAGATGCACTTTCCGCAATCGCTGTGCGCGCTCACGCGCGCAGCACGCGTGCTGCGCAAGCCGCTGCTGTGCCTGGGCTGCAGCACCGATGGCGCGTGGTCGCCTCCCGCGCGGCGCGCGCTCACGGCGTTTGCCGCCGCGTGCAGCGCGATTTCGGCGCGCGACGAAGCGAGCGCCCGGCGCATCGCGGATCTGCCGGCGCAGCCGGAAGTGAGCGTATTCGGCGACTTCTGCCTTGCCGAAGCCGATCTGCGCGATGCGGACCGCAGCGGCCCGGCGCGCGGCGGCCTGGCGCTCAACGTCTGCACCTGGCGGTGGCTTTCGACGCTCCCGCAGCGCAACTACGAGGACGCATTGGTGGCGCTGGCGTGCCATTGGCGCGCCGGGCGGGCGATCCGCGTCTTCACCACGGGGACCGCGCAGGACGCCGCGCCCGCGCGCCGGGTCGCCGAGCGCCTGGCATCGCGCGGCGCCGAGCTGCATATTCCCGAAAGCGTCGAGGAGCTCAGCGCGCTGCTGCGCGCGAGCGAGGTGGTGCTCGCCTCGCGCCTGCACGCCGCGGTGCTCGCGCTTGCCCAGGGGACGGCGCTGATCGGCTTCTCGCTCGGGAGCAAGCTGCGCGATTACCTCTGCAGCATGCGTCTGGCGGACTATGGCGCCGGTCCCGGCGCCATGGCACGCGCCGTCGCGCTGCTCGAGCACCGCAGCTTCGAGGCGCTGCGGCTGGCGCAGCGCCAGGCGGCGCTGCGCTCGCCGGTATGGGGCGCGCGCCGCGCGCTGCGCGAGGCTCTCGAATCGGCCGCGTGCGCGCCGTTGCCCGGTGCGCTGCGCCTCGACCATGCGCGTCGCCTTGTATCTTAAGCACTTCCCGCCGGCGGGCACGCCGCTGATCGGCGGCACCGCCTCCGCAGTCGACGGGCTGGCGGCGGGACTGGCGCAGAACGGCGCCGAAACACTCGTGCTGTGCGAGGGGGCGGCGCGCAGCTCGACGCCGGTGCGGCGCGGCTACCGCATCGAGTGCTTCCGCAACGCGACGCGTTATGCGAGCTTCAGCGTCGCGCCCGAACTGCACCGATACGCCGCCGAGCAGCTGCGTTCCGGGCCCGGCCTGTGCCTCGTGAACGGCATGTTCCATCCGGCCTGCTTCGCCCTCGGCAGGGCGTTGCGCCGGCACGGCGTGCCGTACGTCGCCATCCCCCACGATCCCTACGACCGCTGGATGTTCCGCAGAAACCCGCACCTGAAATGGCCTTACTGGTTCCTGTTCGAGCGCAGGCACCTGAGCGAGGCGCGCGCGATCCAGGTGCTCGATCGCAGGCACGAGCAGGCGTTGCGGCGCCTCGGCATCGACACCCCGGTGATCGAGACGCCGAACGGCGTCTCGAGCGACGCAGCGCCGCGGCGGCGCGCCGCCGGCGCTGGCGCGCCGCGCATCGTCTTTCTCGGCCGGCTCGACGCCTACAACAAGGGGCTCGACCTCCTGCTCGAGGCGTTCGCGCGCGTCGCCGCGCGCGCCGACGCGCGCCTGACCGTGCGCGGTCCCGACTGGGGCGACCGGGCGAGGCTCGAGCGGCAGGCGGCGGCGCTCTCGATCGCGCGCAAGGTCGAGTTCCTCGGCCCGGATTTCAAGCGCTCGCCGGTCGACATTCTCGCCGAGCACGAACTGCTGTGCCTGCCGTCGCGCTTCGAGGGCTTCGGGCTGGCGGCGCTGGAGGCGATGCTCGCCGGGTGCGTGCTGCTGGTCTCGGAGCGCGCCGGCGCCGCGCGGCACGTGGTCGCGAGCGCTTGCGGCATTGCCGTCGAGCCGTCGGTGGCCGGCGTGGAAGCAGGGCTGCTCGCGCTGCTGCAGCGCCGCGCCTGCTGGCCGGAGATGGGCCGGCGCGGACGGCGCTATGCGCTCGAGCGCCTGCAGTGGAAGAGCGTCGCCGCGCAGGCGCTCGAGAGCTACCGCGGGCTGCTGCACTGAGGCCATGGACGAACGAGGCTACGTCGCACAAGCGCTGTTCGCCCGGCTCGCCGAGCGCGACATCGAGTTCTGCGTGCTCGGCGACGTGCGTGACTATCCCGAGCGCATCACGAGCGATCTCGACCTGGCGGTATCGCAGCGCGACTTCGAGCAGATGCCGCGCACCATCTCGCAGTTCTGCCGCGATTTCGGGCTGCGGCTGGTGCAGCTGCTGCGCCACGAGCGCACGGCGTGCTATTTCGTCATCGCCTGGCAGGACAGCGTCGGCCGCCTGCGCTACCTGCAGCCCGACTTCTGCAGCGACTATTGCCGCGCCGGCCGGCGCCTGCTGAGCGCCGAGGAGCTGCTCTGGGGCCGCCGTGCCACGGTCGATGCGCAGGGAGAGCCGCGCAACTTCGCCGTCCCGGCGGCGGACGTGCAGTTCATCTACTACCTGACGAAGAAAATCGACAAGCAGGAGCTGGACGATGCGCACGGCGAGTACCTGTCTCAGCAATGGCACGCCGACCCCGACAGCGCGCTGCGCAGAATGATCGGCTTCTGGCCCGAGCTGCCGGACAACGGGCTGATCGCGCAGGCGGCGACGCACAACCAGTGGGGCGGCGTGCGCGCGGCGCTGCCGCAGCTGAGGCGCGCCCTGCGCCGCTCGAGGCGCCTGTCGCCGACCGAGGCGCTGTCGGAGGCGGCCAGGCTGCTGCAGCGCGCGCTGCGGCCCACCGGAATGACGATCGCGTTCGTCGGCGCCGACGGCAGCGGCAAGAGCAGCGCGATCGAGCGCACGGTGAGCGAGCTCGCGCCCGCGTTCCGGCGCACGCGCGTGTTTCACCTGCGGCCGCGGCTGCTCGGCGCCGGGCGCGGCGCGGCGGCCGGCGCGCCCTACGGCGAGCCGCCGCGCGGCGCCGCCGCCTCGCTCGCAAAGCTGGCGTTCTTCGTCGCCGACTATCTGGCCGGCTACGCGCTGCTGCTGCGCCCGCTCACGACCCGCAGCGGGCTGGCGGTGTTCGACCGCTACTTTCACGACCTGCTCGCCGACCCGTGGCGCTACCGCTATAGCGCGCCGCTCGGCGCGGCGCGCGCCGCCGCGCGCGCGGTCCCGCAGCCCGACCTGTGGGTGGTGCTGGATGCGCCCGCCGCCGTGCTGCAGTCGCGCAAGCAGGAGATGACGCTCGACGAATCGGAGCGGCAGCGCCGCGCCTACCTCGGGCTCGCGGTTCGGCTCGACGATGCGGTCGTCATCGACGCCGCGCGCGGCCTGCATACGGTGACGGCGCACGTCGGGCAGGCGGCGCTCGCCTGGCTGGAGCGCCGCGTCGAGCGTCGCTACCCGGCTGCGCGCGCAGCGAATCCCACCGGCGCGCGCGTGCTGCAGTTCTTCTGCCGCCACAAGGTACCGGTGCTCAGCAAGCTGGTGCGCGTGCTCTTCAACAGCGACATCTTCTGCCGCATGCGCTCGCCGATCCTGATGCCGCACCCCTATGGCATCGTCATCCATTCGAAGTCGGTCGTCGGCAGCCGGGTCACGGTCATGCAGCAGGTGACCATCGGCAGCAAGGATCCGGGCGAGAACGTCGCCCCGGTGATCGAGAGCGACGTCTATATCGGCGCCGGCGCCAAGGTTCTGGGCGCGGTGCGAGTCGGCCGCGGGGCGGTCATCGGCGCCAACGCGGTGGTGACGCGCGACGTGCCGTCCTACTGCACGGTCGTGGGCGCGAACCGCATCCTGCACAAGTTCGGCGTGCCCGGCGCGGAGCAGGAAACCGGCGCGGGCTCGCCCGGCGAGGCGGAGCTGCGCGCACCCGCCGATCCGTACGCGCAGGAGAGCTGATGCGGGAAGCCGCTCTCGGCGCCCGGCCCGGCGCCGCCTTGGCGCGCTTGCCGGCGCGCGCCGGACTGCTCTGGACCGACTACTGGTACCTGCTCGG
>JACOVA010000082.1 GCA_016177575.1 Betaproteobacteria bacterium | reverse complement strand
TCATTCGATCACCTCGGTCGCCTGCAGCAGCACCGACTGCGGGATCTTGATGCCGAGTGCTCTCGCGGTGGGAAGGTTGATGACCAGCTGGAAGCGGTCCAATTGCTCGACCGGCAGGTCCGCGGGCTTGGCGCCCTTGAGGATCTTGTCCACGTACGCTGCGGCGCGCCGGTCCGCAAGCTTTCCGTAGAACTCCCGGCGGTAGGCGATGCCGGTCATGTTGCCGCCGGGGCGCGCAAGGCTGGCGACGAAACCGTGTCCGACCGGGTCGCCGGTGGCGACGAAGACGACCGGCACGGTGCTGGTCGCCTTCCTGACCGCAGCAGCGCCGAGCGACGTCGCCGTAAGGAGCACCTCCGGCTTGAGCGCGACAAGCTCGCGCGCGAGCGCCGGCAGGCGCTCCGTCTGTCCCTCGGACCACCGTATCTCGATCGTCAGATCGCGCCCCTCGACGTAGCCGAGATCCTTCAGCGTGGCTCGAAACGCATCGAGCAGCGGCTTGCTGAACTCCCGCGAGGACGGCGAAAGAAATGCGATCCGCCGCGGCGCCTGGGCCCGGCCGCGGGACACGACGCCTGCGCACGACAGCAGCGCAAAGCCGAGCAATTCGCGGCGCGTAACGATCTGTTTCCCCCCGACACGCTGCCCGGTAGGCAGCGACCCCTGCGCGCGATCATACGCGGGTATCCACAGGGCTGGTGGGGTAAATTCCGGGCTCTGCCGATGAGGATCCTTGGCCGATAGCGAATCCGTTTTGCAGCGCGGCGTGGCGCGCGTGGTCGCTGCGCGCCCCGGCGAGATCCGGGCATTGCTCTGGTCGTTCGCATATTTCTTCTGCCTGCTCGCCGGCTACTACGTGCTGCGGCCGCTGCGCGACGAGATGGGCGTGGCGGGCGGGGTGCGCAATCTGCAGTGGCTGTTCACCGCGACGTTCTTCACCATGCTTGCCGCGGTGCCGCTCTACGGCGCGCTGGTGGCGCGGCTGCCGCGGCGGCGCTTCATCCCGATCGTCTACCACTTCTTCGCCGCCAATCTCGCGATCTTCTGGTTTTTGCTTGCTTTTGATACGGAAAAACTGATCGTTGCGAGAGTGTTCTTCATCTGGGTGAGCGTCTTCAACCTGTTCGTGGTGTCGGTGTTCTGGTCGTTCATGGCCGACCTCTTTTCCGCCGAGCAGGGCAAGCGCCTGTTCGGCTTCATCGCCGCGGGCGGCAGCGCCGGCGCGCTCGCCGGGCCGGCGCTGACCGTGGGTCTTGCTGAGGTGCTTGGGCCCGCCAATCTGCTCATCCTTGCCGCTTTGCTTCTTGAGATTGCAGTCTTTTGCGCTTCTCGCCTCGAATTCGGCAATTCGATTGCAGAATCAAGAACCACAACCCTCGGCGGCAATCCCTTCGCCGGCTTCGGCATGCTGCTCGGCTCGCCGTACCTCGCCGGGATCGCGCTGTGGGTGGCGCTGCTCTCGGTTGCGGGCACGTTCCTCTACTTCCAGCAGGCGAGCATCGTCGCCGCGGCCTCCGACGACCCGGCGGTGCGCACGCGCATCTTCGCCACGGTCGACCTTGCGGTGGGGCTGCTCACGCTCGCAGTGCAGCTCTTCGCCACCGGGCGCCTGATGGCGCGCCTCGGCGTCGGCGCCGCCGCGGCGCTGCTGCCGCTCGTGTTCGCGGCGGGATTCGCGGTGCTTGCGGTTTCGCCCGTGCTCGCGGCGGTGATCGCGTTCCAGGCGATCCAGCGCACCGCCAACTTTGCCATCTCCAACCCGGCGCGCGAGGTGCTGTTCACGGTGCTCGCACGCGAGGAGAAGTACAAGGCGAAGAACGTGGTCGACCTGGTGGTGTTCCGCGGCAGCGACGCCGCGGGCGGCTGGCTGTTCGCGGGGCTGCGCACGCTGGGCATGGAGCTGCAGGCGATCGCGCTTGCCGCCATCCCCGCGATGGCGGCCTGGCTCGCGCTGGCGTTGGCGCTCGGGCGTGCGCAGGAGCGCCGCGCCGCGCGCTCAGCGATCGAGCCCTAGCCCGGCGCGCAGCTCGCGCGCGGTGAGCGCCCTGCTGAAGACCGGCGTACCTTCATCTTGCGCGCGCTGTCCTGCGCCGACGCGGGATGCAGGCGCGCCACCAGCGCGATGCCTGCGGCGCCCAGGAGGGCGCGTCTTTTCCGGTTCGTGGGATCGTCCATGTGCATGGGTTATAGTAGCCGCAGCACCATCATATCTTCGGGGGAGGAAGCATGGGCGGATACGGCGGATGGGTGTTTCTTGCCATCATCATCGCGCTGGCGTTGTGGGCGGTCGGCATCTACAACCGGCTGGTGCAGCTGCGCAACCGCTTCAAGAACTCCTACGCGCAGATCGACGTGCAGCTCAAGCGCCGCTACGACCTGATCCCCAACCTGGTCGAGGCGGCAAAGGGCTACATCGCGCATGAGCGCGGCACGCTCGAGGCGGTGATCGCGGCGCGCGGCGCGGCGGTGACCGCGGCGGGCCGCGCGGCGGCGGCGCCGGGCGATCCCGGCGCGATGCAGGGCCTGGCGCAAGCCGAGGGCGTGCTTGGCGGCGCGCTCGGGCGCCTGCTGGCGGTGTTCGAAGCCTACCCGGACCTGAAAGCGAACCAGAACGTCATGCAGGTGCAGGAGGAGCTGACCAGCACCGAGAACAAGATCGCGTTCGCGCGCCAGGCCTACAACGACACGGTGATGGAGTACAACACCAAGCGCGAATCCTTCCCCGACACCGTCTTCGCCGGCATGTTCGGCTTCAGGGAGGCGATGCTGCTTGAGGCCACGGAGTCGGCGGAAGAGAGAAAAGCTCCCAAGGTTTCCTTCAAATAGCAGTTTCTTTCTTCCAGCAGCAGGAACGGGCTCGGAGGGCGAGCACCACCCTTATCGTGCTCTACGCCCTTTCGGTGGCGGCGATCGTCGCCTGCGTCAACGCGGTGGTGTGGTTCATCGCCTTTGCCTTCGAATACCGTTCTTCCAGGGAAGTCTTCCTCATCACCAGCCTGGTCACGCTGGCCGTCATCGCCCTCGGCACCGTGGAGATCGTCGCCAAGCTCTCGCTCGGCAGGGGCGAGCTGGCGGCGCTGCTGGCGGGGCGTCCGGTCGCGCGCGGCAGCGTGCACGACGACGAGCGGCGCCTGGTCAACATCGTCGACGAGCTCTCGATCGCCTCGGGGCTGGCGGCGCCGCCGCTCTATGTGCTGCACCGCGAGCGCGGCATCAACGCCTTCGCCGCCGGCGCCTCGCCCAGCCAGGCGGTGGTGGTCGTGACGCGGGGCGCGCTCGAGCAGCTCTCGCGCGACGAGCTGCAGGCGGTGATCGCGCACGAGTTCAGCCATATCCTGCACGGCGACATCCGCCTCAACCTGCGCGCGGTGTACGTGCTGCAGGGGATCGTGTTCCTGTCGTCGATCGGCCGCTTCATGATGCGCTACTACTCGGGCGTGGGCACCGAGGAGGGGCGGCGCTTCGTGCACCTGCCGCTCGCCATCCTCGGCGTCGGCGTGTTCGCGATCGGCTCGGTCGGGCTCGTCTGCTGCCGCATCATCCAAGCGTCGATCGCGCGCGAGCGCGAGAACCTCGCCGACGCGAGCGCGGTCCAGTTCACGCGCAACGCCGACGCGCTGTGCGGCGCGCTGGCGCGCATCCGCGTGAACGCCGACGGCTCGCGCGTGCTCAACTGGCACGCCGACGCGCTCGCGCACATGCTGTTCTCGCCGGCCTCGGCCGGCTGGCTGCGCTCGCTCATCGCCACGCACCCGTCACTCGAGGAGCGCATGCGCCGCATCAATCCGCACGTCGCGCCGGAGTTCTATTTCGAGAAGGCTAGGGTGCCGCGCAGGCAGGAGCGGCAGAAGAGCCCCGAGGAATCGAAAGAGGCCGAGAAGGAGAAACCCCGAACCATCGTTCCGAAGCGCCTCACCGGCGTGGCCGCGCTCATCGCCGCGATCGGCTCGCCGGACGCCGGGCACCTCGAGTACGCCTCCGGGCTGCTCGCCTACCTGTCGCCCTCGATCCGCGAGGCGCTGGCGGACGCGCCGGGCGCGCAGGCGGTGATGTTCGCCAGCCTGCTGCACGAGCCGCTCACCGCGCGCGAGCAGCAGCTGCAGGCCCTGCGCGCGCAGGCGGGCGAGGCGCTCGCGCGCAGGGCCGAGGTGCTGGCACCGCTGCTGCGCCAGCTCGACCGCGCCTACCGCCTGCCGCTGGTGGCGCTGGCGGTGCCGGTACTGAAGAGCATGGACGAGGCCGCACGCGCGGCGTTTCTGGCCGCGCTGCGCGCCATGATCCAGGCCGACCGGCGCGTGAGCCTGAGCGAGTTCGTGCTCGAGACGATTCTCGACTGGAGCCTGGGCCCCAGGTCGCGCCGCGCCGGCGCGGTGCGCTATCGCGCGCTGGCCGAGGTCGCCGAGGAGGCCGGGCTTGCGCTGTCGCTGCTTGCGCACGCGGGCGAGAGCGATGCGCAGCCGGCGCGCGCCTCGTTCCTGGAGGGAACCGCGCCGCTCGCGCTGCCGGCGCTCGCGTTTGCCGAGCGCGAGGCACTGATGCTGGCCAGGGTGAGCGAGGCGCTCGAGCGGCTGAGCCTGCTCGCGCCGCTGGAGAAGGAGCGCCTGCTCGATGCGGCCGGCAAGGTGATCTCGGCGCGCGGCGTGAAGCTGATGGAGCACGAGCTGCTGCGCGCGATCGCATGCGTGCTCGATTGCCCGATGCCGCCCGGGATCGCGATGCTCGATCCGCGCTTGCTGCGAAAATAGGCCACCGATGGCCGCTCCGCCGACCCACAGCTTCTTCGAGCACCAGCACCTGGCGCGGCGCAACACGAAGATCCTGGTGCTGATGTACGCCCTGGCGGTGATCGGCGTCATCCTCGCGGTCGACCTGGTGCTCGCCGGCACCTATGCGGCGAACTTCGTTCACACGCCGCCGGGCAAGGCGCTCACGCTCACCGGGTACATCCGCGCGGTGCCGCCTTCGCTCTACGTCTTGGGCGCGCTCGGCACCGCGCTGGTGGTGTTCGCGGTGAGCGGCTGGAACGTGCTGCAGCTGGCGAGCGGCGGCAAGGCGGTCGCCGAGATGATCGGCGCGCGCCGCGTCGCGCCCGACACCGGCGATCCCCTCGAGCGGCGGCTGGTCAACGTGGTCGAGGAAATGGCGATCGCCTCGGGCGTGCGCGTGCCGGCGGTGTACGTCATGGACGGCGAGCCGGGCATCAACGCCTTCGCCGCCGGCTACGACGTCTCGAACTCGGTGGTGGCGGTGACGCGCGGCACGCTCGAGACGCTCAACCGCGACGAGCTGCAGGGGGTGATCGGCCACGAGTTCAGCCACATCCTGAACGGCGACATGCGCCTGAACATCCGCATGATCGGCGTGCTGGCGGGCATCGTGTTCATCGGCTCGGTGGGCCAGTTTCTGATGCGCAGCCAGCGCAACGTGCGCGACAGCCGCGGCGCGATGCCGATCTTCGCCGCCGGGCTGGCGCTGCTGGTGATCGGCTACATCGGCCTTTTTTTCGCGCGCCTGATCAAGGCCGCGGTGTCGCGCCAGCGCGAGTTCCTCGCCGACGCCTCGAGCGTGCAGTTCACGCGCAATCCCGACGGCATCGCGGGTGCGCTCGACCAGATCGGCATTGCCGCCGACGGCGCGCTGATCCGGAACCGGCACGCCGAGGACATGTCGCACATGTTCTTCGGCCAGGGCATCCAGGTGCGCCTGAGCGGCCTTTTCGACACGCACCCGCCGCTCGAGGAGCGCATCCAGCGCGCGCATCCGAGGTTCGACCGGCCGAGCTACCGCAAGACGAGGGCCGGGGCGGAGGCAGAAATCGCCGAACCTGCTGCCGAGAAAAAGGGCGTTTCGCAGAAGCAGGCCGCAACTGCCGTTCTCGGCGCTGCTGCGGCGATGCCGGGCGCGGGTCGGCGCGGCGCGGACGCAAAAGAGCAGTGGGGGCGCTCCGCAGGCGAGAGCGCGAGGATCGTGGGCTCGCTCGACGGCGCCAAGGTGGATTACGCTGCGCGGCTGCTCGCGGCGCTGCCCGGAGATCTGCGCGAGCGCCTGCGCGCCCCTGAAGGCGCGGGCGCGGCGCTGGTTGCGCTGCTGCTCGCGCCCAAGGACGACGTGATGCAAGCTCAGCTCGCGGCGCTCAGGGCGGCGGGGCTGGCCGCGCTCGCCGAGCGGGCGCTCGCCGCCGCGCCGCTGTCGCGCCGCCTGGGCGCCGCACTGCACATGCCGGTGATCGATCTCGCGCTGCCGGCGCTCAAATCCTCCGCCGACGCCTCGAAGAGCGAGGTCCTGCGCGCCCTGGAGACCGTCATCAACGCCGACCGGCGCGTGTCGCTGCACGAGTTCGTGGTGCTCACGCTGGTGCGCAATCAGCTCGCGCCCAAGGGCAAGCCCGGCGCGGCCGGCAGCCGCAAGCTCGCCGAGCTGAACGCCGAGGCAATGGTCCTGCTTTCGCTCGTTGCGCATGCCGGCACGCGGCAGGACGCCAGCGGCCAGCGCGGCGAGGCGCTGCAGGCGGCGATGCGCGCCGGCGCGAAGGAGATGGGCTTGCCCGAAGCCGCGCCGGCGGCGGCGCTCACGCTCGAGGCGGCGGGCGCGGCGCTCGCGGCGCTCAAGGCGCTCGCGCCGATGCAGAAGGCGCTGCTGGTGAAGGGTCTTTTTGCCGCGGTCAGCGCGGACGGCACGATCCGCGTCATGGAAGCGGAGCTGATGCGCCTGGTGGGCGCGGTGCTCGACTGCCCGCTGCCGCCGCTGCTCGAATCGGTCGATCCGGCGACGCTTGCCGCCTGAGAGAAGGGCTGCGCTCGTCGCCCCGTGGCGACGCTTTTTCCGTCCGCGCGCGCGCGTGAAATCCTTAACGGACTGATCTTGCGCGGCTCGCGCCGCTGGCACGATCCTCGCTCGTCCCCGACGTGCCGATCGCATCGGCATCACTCTTGGGGGCCACACAATCGGAGGCAAACGATGCAAAGCGCAACTGAAATGGCGACCGAGACCGCGCGCGCGGGACTCGACACCGCGATGAGGCTCGGCGCGCAGACCACGGAGCTGCTTCGCACCTGCGCGACCCTGCAGACCGAAGGGGCGAGCCAGATGCTCGACGAGAGCATCCGTATCAGCAAGGCGGTGCTCGGCGACGCCGATCCCCGCAACGTCATCGCGCAGTGGGGCAAGCTCTGCGAGCAGGGGCTGAAGCGCTACTTCGACGCGACGCGCAGCCTGCAGGAGAGCACCCTGAGGTCGCAGTCGCAGATGGTCGAGGCGGCCGGGCAGATGGTCGCCGCGGGCAACAAGGTGATGGCGGAGAATCTCGAGCAGCTGACGCGCGACATGAGGGAAAGCGCAGCGACCGCCGCGAAGTCTCAGGCCTCCCCGCCTCAGGTCGCGCATCACAAGCGAGCGGCATAGCGAAGTAAAGCTGCAGCCTCGGCCGGCACCCCGGCCGCTACACTGCGGGCATGGAGGGGTTGCAGCGGGCTTTGAGGGAGGCGGTTTCGGGCGAGGTGCGCTTCGACGCCGGCGCGCGCGCCGCCTACGCTTCCGACGCCTCCAACTATCGCCAGGTCCCGATCGGCGTGGTGCTGCCGCGCACGCTCGAGGACATCGTCGCCGCGGTCGCCGCCTGCCGCGCACACGGCGCGCCCATCCTCGCGCGCGGCGGCGGCACCTCGCTTTGCGGGCAGTCGGTGAACGTCGCGGTGGCGATCGATTGCTCGAAATACCTCGACCGCGTGCTCGAGATGGACGCGGCCTCGCGCACCGCGCGCGTCGAGCCGGGCGTGGTCTGCGACACGCTGCGCGCCGCCGCCGAGCGCCACGGGCTCACCTTCGCGCCCGATCCGGCGACGCATTCGCGCTGCACCCTGGGCGGCATGATCGGCAACAATTCCTGCGGCCCGCATTCGGTGATGGCCGGGAAGACGGTAGAGAATATCGCCGCGCTCGAGGTGCTCACCTACGACGGCGCGCGCTTCTGGTGCGGGCCGACCTCGGAGCCGGAGCTCGGCGCCATCATCCGCCGCGGCGGCCGGCAGGGCGAGATCTACGACAAGCTGCGCTCGCTGCGCGACCGCTACGGCGACCTGATCCGCAGCCGCTTCCCGAAAATCAGGCGCCGCGTCTCGGGCTACAACCTCGACCAGCTGCTGCCCGAGAACGGCTTCAACGTCGCGCGCGCGCTGGTCGGCAGCGAGGGCACCTGCGCGGTCACGCTGCAGGCGCTCGCGCGGCTGGTCAAAAATCCCAACGAGCGCGTGCTGCTGGTGATCGGCTTCACCGACATCTGCGCCGCCGGCGACGCGGTGCCGCAGGTGCTCGCCGCCGGGCCGATCGCCTGCGAGGGGCTGGACACCGGCATCATCGGCGGGCTGCGCGCGCGCGGGCTGAGGCTGGAGGACATCGCGCTCCTGCCCGAGGG
>JACOVA010000006.1 GCA_016177575.1 Betaproteobacteria bacterium | reverse complement strand
GCCGCCGCCCACCTTCTTGCCGCGCTGCCGACTTCGAACGCCAGCACGCGGTGCGGAATGTTGTTGGCGTGGCGCAGCGGCACGCTCCTGCCCGGATAGACGTCTTGGAACAGCGCGGCCTCGTATTGCCGGTCGAGCGGCGAGCGGGCGGCGATCACCATCCACTCGATCCCGGTCGCCAGGCTGTAGAGATAGAACGCCTTGCACAGCACGAGCTTGACGACGCGCCCGGCGCCGCCCTCGGCGATGCCCAGCCGGGTCGCCTCGGCCATGCGCGTACTCTGCAGCCACGGCGGCAGCGCGATCGAATGCTCGATCGCGAGGCCGTGGCGGCGGTTGGTCTGGATGCGCATCGTGCCGATGGGCGAGCCGTCCATCCTCGATTGCGCGAGCAGGACGAGCGACCCGTCGTCGTGGTCGTCGGGCTCGGGCGCGCGCAATTTCTCCGCGAGCGCGGGCACGTGGCGGGCATAGGCCGCCTGGCGGATGGCCACGGCCTTCTGCAACTGCTCCTCGCTCCGAACCACGCGTACCGTGAACGGCAGGCGCTCCTCCGTTGCGGTGGCCGTTTCGAGATGCCCCTTCATCGCTGCAAACACGTTCGCGTTCATTTCGCCCCCTGTCGCGTGAGAAATTGCGGAATCGTTATCATTTATCTTTATCAATCATGGAGATAGACCGTAGCATTCCCGTGGTCTCTCCACAAGAATTCGGTCGGGGCAGGCGCGTTCGGGCCGCGCGCCCGTTGCGTGCGCGCTACCGCTTCTTGCCGTAGCCGCCGCCGCCGGGCATTTCGCCGATCAGGCGCTCGCCCGCGGGCACGAGGTAGGTTTCCTTGCCGGGCAGCACTTTGCCGCTCGCGAGCGCGACGCGCCCTACGCGGCCGTCGGCGCCGCCGTTGCGGCCACGCGCCGGGTTGTGGCGCCGGTCGAAGGTGGCGCAGGCGATGCTGAAGGGCTGCGCTTCCGTGTTCTCGATCTCGATCACCGCGCCCATGCCGCCGCGCTGTCGTCCTTCGCCGCCAGATCCTGGAGCGAGCTCGCGCCGGCGAAACAGCAGCGGCGACTGCGCTTCGGTGATCTCCACCGGGATCGCGCCCACCCCGCTCGGAAACGCGGTGGTCGAAAGGCCGTCCTTCGCCGGGCGCGCGCCCATGCCGCCGATACCGATCGAGATCACGTTGAAGCGCGTCGCCTGCGGCGTCGCGCCCTCGAGCTGCGGCCCGCCCGATAGGCCGAGGATCCAGATGCTGCCCGCGCCCTCGGCCGGAATCCTGCCCGCGAGCGGCTCGGCGAAGCAGTTGAAGACCAGCTCGGGCAGCGTTTGCCCGATCAGGTGGCGCGCGGTGACCGCGCGCGGCCGCAGGGGGTTGACGATCGAGTCCTCGGGCGCGGAGACGGTCACGACCTCGAGCGAGCCGGCGTTGTTCGGGATGCCCGGCGCCACGATGCACTTGACGCCGAACGAGGTGTAGGCGTCGGTGTAGCACTTGGGCGAGTTGATGCCGAAGCGCGAAGCCGGCGAGGTGCCGGCATAGTCGACGTGAATGCCGTTGCCGCTCACGGTGAGCGCGGCCTTCAGCTCGATCGGCGCCTCGTAGCCGTCGAGCGGCATCGATGCGCGCCAGGTGCCGCGCGGCAGCCCGCGGATCGCCTCCAGCATCGAGGCGCGCGAGGTCGAGACGATGTGCTCGCCGAGCGCATCGAGGTCGGCGAGGCCGAACTCCTCGAGCATCGCCGCCAGGCGCCGCGTCGCCACCTCGTTGCACGAGACCAGCCCCATCAGGTCGCCGCGCACCTGCGTGGGCTCGCGCGAGTTGGCCGCGAGCATGGCGAGCAGCGACTCGTTGGGCCGGCCCCGATCCATCAGCTTCAGGTGCGGCACCAGCAGGCCTTCCTCGTAGACCGAGGTCGCCTCGGCGACGAAGCCGAGGCCGCCGACGTCGATCACGTGGCAGGTCGAGGCGAAGAAGCCGATCAGCCGCTTTTTCAGGAACGCGGGCGTCACGGTGACGAAGTCGAACAGGTGCCCGGTGCCCATCCAGGGGTCGTTGGTCACCAGCACGTCGCCGGGCCTGAGCGTGCCGGCCGGATAGCGCTCGAGGAAATGCGCGACCGCGGTCGCCATGGTGTTGACGTGCCCCGGCGTGCCCGTGACGGCCTGCGCGAGCATGCGGCCGCGGGTGTCGTAGACACCGGCCGAAAGATCGCCCGCCTCGCGCGTGATCGGGCCGAACGCGGTCTTGAGCAGCACGTTGGCCTGCTCCTCGACCACCGCGATCAGCCGGTTCCACAGGACCTGCCGCACGAGCTGTAGCTTCATGGTCTTCAATTCGCTTTTTCCAGGAGAAGATGTCCCGCGGCAGTGGCGCTGCATCGCCAGCCGCGCGGCACGAGGGTGGTGGTCTGCGGCTCGGCGACGAGCGCCGGGCCTGCGAGCTGCATGCCGGGTGCAAGCGCCGCGCGCAGGTAAGTCGGCACGAGCTCCTGTCTTCCGGAAATCGAATCGAAGATCCTGCGCTTGCCGCTGGCGCCTGCGTTGAGCCGTTTTTTCAGTTTTCCGCTTCGCCGCACTCCCGTCGATGCAGTCGAAACGTTCACCGACCAGGTCAGGAACTCGACCGGGACGTCGCCGATGCGCAAGCCGAACTGCGCCTCGTAGCGCGCTTCGTAGGCCGCGCGCAGCGCCGCCGCATCCGGGGCGCGGAGCTTGCGCGCGGGCAGCGCGATCGAGATCTCGTGGCCCTGGCCGAGGTAGCGCATCTCGACCGAGCGCTGCGTCGCGAGCCGGGCGCCGAGCGCGCCATGCCGGACGATGGCCATGGCTTCTTTTTGCATATTCTCGAGCAACCGGTTTAGCCGTGAAAAATCGAAAGAACCCTCGAGGCATTGAAAGCTTCTCACCACCTCGAAAGCAACCGGCGCGCGCAGGAAGCCGACCGCCGAGCCCACGCTCGCGTCCACCGGCACGAGCACGCGGCGCATGCCGAGCTTGGCGGCGAGCTGCGCCGCGTGCAGCGGCGCCGCGCCGCCGAAGGCGATCATGGTGCAGCGCTCGGGCACCTTGCCGCGCTCGATGGCGTGCACGCGCGCCGCGCTCGCCATGTTCTCCTCCACGATCTCGCCGATGCCGGCCGCCGCCCAGCGCGCGTCCAGGCCGAGCGGCGCCCCGGCGCGCTCGAGCACCGCGCGCTCGGCGGCGGCGCGGTCGAGCCTGAGCGTGCCGCCGGCGAAGGCCTCGGGGTCGATGCGCCCGAGCGCGACGTCGGCGTCGGTCACGGTCGGCTCGCTGCCGCCGCGGCGGTAGCAGGCCGGGCCGGGCTCGGCGCCGGCGCTCGCCGGTCCGACCTGGATGCGCTTGAGGGCATCGAGGTGCGCGATCGAGCCGCCGCCGGCGCCGATCTCGACCATCTCGGTCACCGGGATGCGCACCGGCAGGCCGCTGCCCTTGAGGCTGCGCCAGACGCGCGCCACCTCGAAGATGCGCGCCCGCTCCGGCCGGCCGCCGCCGATGAAGCAGATCTTGGCGGTGGTGCCGCCCATGTCGAAGGAAAGCACCTCGTCCAGGCCGTTCTCGCGCGCGAGCACGGCCGACAGGATGGCGCCGCCCGCGGGCCCGGACTCGATCAGGCGCACCGGGAAGCGGCGCGCGGTCTCGAGCGTGGTGAGGCCGCCGCCCGAGGTCATCAGGTAGACCGGGCAGCGCAGGCCGCGGCGCGCGAGCTCGGCGGCGAGCCGCTCGAGGTAATTCGACATCAGCGGCTGCACGTAGGCGTTGGCGCAGGCGGTGGAGAAGCGCTCGTACTCGCGGATCTCCGGGCACACGGCGGAGGAAAGCGTGATCGCGACGCCGGGCAGCCCTGCCGCCAGCAGCTCGGCCGCGCGCCGCTCGTGCACGTCGTTGGCGTAGGAGTGCAGGAAACCGACGGCGACGGATTGGACTTTTGCTTTTCGAATGTTCTCCAGTACTTCTTTCAGAGAGCTTTCAAGCAAAGGCGTTCGCACCTCTCCCCGCGCCGTAATTCTCTCTTCGACAGAAAACCGCAGCTGCCGCGGTACCAGCGGGGCGGGCAGCTCGAGCTCGAGGTCGTAGTGCTCGTAGCGCTTCTCGTAGCCCATCTCGAGCACGTCGCGGAAGCCGGCGGTGGTGAGCAGCGCGGTGCGCGCCCCTTTGCGCTCGATCAGCGCGTTGGTTGCCAGCGTAGTGCCGTGGATCAGGACACCGACGTCGCGCGGCGAGAGCTGCGCCGCCGCCAGCACTTCGTCCATGCCCTGCAGCATGCCCTGCTCGGGCGCGCGCGGGGTGCTCAGCACTTTGGCGGAGTGGCGGCGGCCGCCGTGCTCCAGCACCACGTCGGTGAACGTGCCGCCGATGTCGGCGGCGAGGCGCGCCTTAGCCATCGGACCGGATGCCGGTGCGCAAGAAAAATCCCCCGGCGCACGCGTGACGCGCCGGGGGAGGGGGAAGGGGGGACGCCGCTTTGCCGCTAGGAGGAGGGTTCGCGCGCATCCCCCTCCGGCGCTTTTGCGCCGGAGCCGCTATCTGCGGTGCCACCAATATTTCGCGAATGGACGGTTTGGTCCAGG
>JACOVA010000086.1 GCA_016177575.1 Betaproteobacteria bacterium | reverse complement strand
CGCCGCCGGCGCGCTGCGCGCCCTCGAGGAGGAGCGGCTGCGCATCGAGAGCTCGCTCGCGCCGCTGCGCGACCGGGTCGGCGAGCTGCGCCTGAAGGAGCAGGCGGCGCAGATCAACCACGACCAGTACGACACGCAGCTGCGCGAGGCGGGCGCGGACGAGGCGCTGCTCGCCGCCGAGGCCGAGAGCGCGCCGCGGCCGGCCGCGCTGCAGGGCGAGATCACGCGGCTCACCCAGGCGCTGGGCGAGCTGGGCGCGGTCAACCTAGCGGCCCTCGACGAGCTGGCGAGCAGCCGCGAGCGCAAGGGCTTTCTCGACTCGCAGTCCGCCGATCTGGAGGAAGCGGTGATGACGCTCGAGGACGCGATCAGGCGCATCGATCGCGAGACGCGCGAGCTGCTGCGCGACACGTTCGACGCGGTCAACCGGCATTTCGCGGCGCTCTTCCCCGTGCTGTTCGGCGGCGGCGACGCCAAGCTGATCATGACGGGCGAGGAGATCCTCGACGCCGGTGTGCAGGTGATGGCGCAGCCGCCGGGCAAGCGCAACAGCACCATCCACCTGCTCTCGGGCGGCGAGAAGGCGCTGGTCGCGATCGCGCTGGTGTTCGCGCTGTTTCAGCTCAACCCGGCGCCGTTCTGCCTGCTCGACGAGGTCGACGCGCCGCTCGACGACAGCAACACCGCCCGGTTCTGCGACCTGGTGCGCAGGATGTCGGAGCAGACCCAGTTCCTGTTCATCAGCCACAACAAGATCACCATGGAGATGGCGGCCCAGCTGATCGGGGTGACGATGCCGGAATCCGGAGTGTCGCGCGTGGTCGCCGTCGACATCGAGGAGGCGCTGCGCATCCGGGAGGAGCTCGCCGCCTGAGCGCGCCATGAGCGAGCTTCAGATCGGGCTGCTCGCCATCGGGACGCTGGTCGTGGCCGGCGTGCTCGCCTACAACCGGGTGCAGGAGCGCGGCGCGCGGCGCGAAGCCGAGCGCGCTTTCCGTTCCGGCCACGCCGATGTCCTCCTCGAGGGCGCACAGGCGGAGCTCGAGGCCCCGGGCGACGCGCCGCGCCAGCCGGCGCGCGCCGCGCCGCCGGACGAATCGGCGCAGCCCGACGACCGGATCGACTATGTCATGACCTTGACCCTCGAGCAGCCGGCCGCCCAGCAGGCGATCCAAGAGCACTGGCGATCGATCGAGCGCCGGCATGCGCCGCGCGCGCTGATCGCCGGCTCGGCCGACGGCAGGTGCTGGCGCGCCGGCCTGCAGCTGGTGTCGCGCGACGGCGGCATCGGGGAGGCCGACCTGATCGAGTTCCGCTCGTCGCTGGAGACGCTCGCCGCTTCGATCGGCGCCTCGGTCTCGGCGCCCGAAATGCGCGCGGCGGTGGCAGCGGCGCGCGAGCTGGACGAGTTCTGCACCGAAGCCGACATCCAGGTGGTCATGCACGTGACCGGCGGCCCGTTTGCCGGCACCAAGATCCGCGCCGCCGCCGAGGCGAGCGGACTCGCGCTCGAGGCGGACGGCAGGTTCGCGCTGCGCGACGACCAGGCGCGCCTGCTCTACACGCTCGGCGCGCACGACGGTGCGCCGTTCTCGGCGGCGACCATGCGCCAGGCGACGCCGCAGGCGCTCACGCTCGCTCTCGAGGTCGCGCGTGCGCCCGATACGCGCCGCTCGTTCGAGTCCATGACCCGGCTCGCCCATCAGCTCGCCGCGCTGCTGGGCGGGCGCATGGCGGACGACAACGGCAATGCGCTCGACGAGCGCGCTGTGGCCGCGATCGCGCAGCAGCTGGACGCGGTGCGCGCGCGGCTGGAGGCGCGCGGCATCGCGCCGGGCAGCGCGTCGGCGCTGCGCGTGTTTTCCTAGCGAATGGCCGTTCCGCGGCAGGTTCGCGACCGCGCCGCACGGCTGCGGCAGGAGATCGAGCACCACAATTACCGCTACTACGTGCTCGACCGGCCCGAGATTGCCGATGCCGAGTACGACGCGCTGTTCCGGGAGCTCCTGCGGCTGGAGCAGGAGCACCCTGCGCTGCGCAGCGACGATTCCCCCACCCAGCGCGTCGGCGCGCCGCCGCTGCCGGAGTTCGCGCCGGTGCGCCACCGCACGCCCATGCTGTCGCTGGCGAACGCGTTCGAGGAGGGCGAGGTGCGCGCTTTCGACAAGCGCGTGCGCGAAGCGCTCGGCGTCGATGCGGTGCAGTACGCGGCCGAGCCCAAGTTCGACGGCCTGGCGGTCAGCCTGACGTACCGCGACGGCGTGTTCGTGCAAGGCGCGACGCGCGGCGACGGCGCGACCGGCGAGGACGTGACGCAGAACCTGCGCACGGTGCGCTCGATCCCGCTCAGGCTTGCGCGCGCGCGCGACACCGAGGACCTCGAGGTGCGGGGCGAAGTCCTCATCTACAAGAGCGATTTCGCGGCCATGAACCGGCGCCAGCGCGAGTCGGGCGAGAAGGAATTCGTCAACCCGCGCAATGCCGCCGCGGGCGCGCTGCGGCAGCTCGACTCGCGCATCACCGCGCAGCGGCCGCTGCGCTTCTTTGCCTACGGCGTGGGGGTCGCGGCGCATGCACGCTGGCAGTCGCACTCGGAGACGCTCGATCGCCTCGCCGACCTGGGCTTCCCGGTTTGCGCGCAACGCGAGCTCGCCGGCGGCGTGGAAGCCCTGCTCGGCTATTTCCGGAGCATCGGCAGCCAGCGGGATACGCTGCCTTACACGATCGACGGCGTGGTGTACAAGGTCGACCGCCTGGACTGGCAGGGGAAGCTGGGCTTCGTGTCGCGCGCACCGCGCTTCGCGCTCGCGCACAAGTACCCCGCCGAAGAGCAGCTCACGGAAGTGCTCGGCATCGACGTGCAGGTAGGGCGCACCGGCACGCTGACCCCGGTGGCGCGCCTGAAGCCGGTGTTCGTCGGCGGCGCGACCGTGACCAATGCGACGCTGCACAACGAGGACGAATTGCGACGTAAGGATGTGTGGATCGGAGATACCGTGGTGGTTCGGCGCGCCGGCGATGTCATTCCGGAAATCGTCGAAGTGAAAAGCAAAGGCAGGCGTAGAAGCGACGATCGCTTTGCCATGCCGAAGAAGTGCCCGGTCTGCGGCTCGCCGGTGGTCCGGTTGCCGGGCGAAGCGGCGACGCGCTGCAGCGGCGGGCTTTACTGCCAGGCGCAGCGCAAGCAGTCGCTACTGCATTTTGCCGGCCGGCGCGCGATGGACATCGAGGGGCTCGGCGAGAAGCTGGTCGAGCAGCTCGTCGATCGCGATCTGGTCCGCAGCCCCGCCGACCTGTACGGATTGCCGCAGGAGACCCTCGCCGGCCTGGAGCGGATGGCGGAGAAATCGGCGCAGAACGTGGTCGACAGCATCCAGCGCTCGCGCAGCGCGGACCTGGCGCGCTTCACCTTTGCGCTCGGCATCCCCGGGGTGGGCGAGGAGGTGGCGAAGATCCTGAGCGGCCACTTCGGCTCGCTGCAGGCGCTGCTGCAAGCCGACTGGGCGGCGCTGGCGTCGGCAAAGGACGCGCTGCGCAGGGAGAATGCCAAGCGCAAGAGGAAAGGCGAGCCGCCGCTGGCAGTGCCGCTCGAAGGCATCGGCCGCGAGATCATGGAAAGCGTCGACAAGTTTTTGCATGAACCGCACAACCGCGAGATCATCCAGAGGCTTGTCGATCCTCACGGCGGCATTTCCATCCGCGAGCAGCTTCGACCCGGAGTCGCCGCCGCCGCCAGGACCTTCGTGCTCACTGGTACCCTTGAGGGGATGACTCGCGACCAGGCGCGGGCGCTGATCGAGTCGCGCGGGCACAAGGTCGCGGGCTCGGTGTCGAAGAGGACGGATTACGTGGTGGCGGGCACGGACGCCGGCAGCAAGCTCGACCAGGCGCGCGCCCTGGGAATCGAGATCCTCGATGAGCGCGCGCTGAGGCAACTACTCGGAGAGCCCTAGGCGGATGCAACGCAAGATCAACAAGGCGGTGTTCCCGGTGGCGGGCCTGGGCAGCCGCTTCCTGCCGGCCACCAAGGCGAGCCCCAAGGAGATGCTGCCGATCGTGG